>NZ_CALMPC010000092.1:0-30662 GCF_937872235.1 uncultured Thermomonas sp. | reverse complement strand
GCCAATCGCTGTACTTCATGAGTGGCAAGTCGGGTTCGATGCAGTTGTATTCCATTGCATTGAACGGCGGTGAGGCACGCCAGCTGACCGATTTTGTATTGGACGTCGATGGCTACAAACTCTCCCCGGATGGCAAGCAAGTGGCGCTGGCGTTTGCAGTGTTCCCCGAGTGCAAGGCGGATCTGGTTTGCAGCAAGAAAAAATTGGACGATGTGGCCGCCAGAAAGGCCACCGGTGTGGTGTTCGATCATCTGTTCATTCGGCACTGGGACACCTGGGCCGATGGCCGCCTGAACCGCGTGTTTGCGGCCAAGTTGGGGGGGCAGGCCAAGCTGACCTCGGCCACCTTGCTCAGTGGCGATATCACTGGCGATATCCCCTCCAAGCCGTTTGGTGATTTGTCGGATTTTGCGTGGTCTCCGGATGGCAAGCAGGTGGCGATGAGCGTGCGCCAATCCAACCACGAAGAACCGTGGAGTACCAATTTCGATATCTGGCTGGTGAATGCCGATGGCAAGGGCGCACGCAATCTCACTGCAGCCAACAAGGCGTGGGATGCCGGCCCGGTGTTTTCGTCGAATGGCAAAACGATGTATTACCGGGCGATGAAACGCCCCGGCTTCGAAGCGGATCGTTTTGCGCTGATGGCGATGGACTTGGCCACTGGCAAGACGCGTGAAATCGCGCCCGATTGGGACAGCAGCGCCGATGGCATCACCTTGTCACAGGACGGCAAGCGTATCTACACCACCGCCCAGAACATGGGCGAGCATCCGCTGTTTTCGGTGGAGATTGCCACGGGCAAAGCCACCCAGGTGATTGGCGATGGCAGCATTTCCGCGTTTGATATCGCCGGCTCCACACTGGCGTTTTCGCGCAATACGATGCAAACCGGCGATGTGCTGACGGTGACAGGGTTGGAGGGTGATGACAATCAGCGCATGATCACGCCCACCGCGCAGCAGATGCTGCCGGGTGTGGCGTGGGGCGAGTACGAACAGTTCGAGTTCAAGGGTTGGAACAATGACACCGTGCACGGCTATGTGGTCAAGCCGTGGAACTACAAACCGGGCAAAAAATATCCGGTGGCATTCTTGATTCACGGCGGCCCGCAGGGCAGTTTTGGCGATGGTTGGAGCTATCGCTGGAACCCGCAAACCTATGCCGGGCAAGGCTATGCGGTGGTGATGATCGACTTCCACGGCAGCACCGGCTACGGCCAAGCCTTCACCGATGCCATCAGCCAGCATTGGGGCGACCGTCCGCTGGAAGACCTGCAAAAAGGCTGGGACGCCGCGCAGAAAAAATATGCCTTCCTGGATGGCGGCAAAGCCTGCGCGCTGGGTGCCAGCTATGGCGGCTTCATGATCAATTGGATCGAAGGCAACTGGTACGACAAGGCGGGCAATGCACCCTTCAAGTGCCTGGTCTCGCACGATGGCGTGTTCGAAAATCACGCCATGAGTTATGCCACCGAGGAACTGTGGTTCTCCGAATGGGAAAACGGCGGCACCCCATACGACAACCCGCAGGGCCATCAGCAATTCAACCCGTCCAACCACGTGGCCAACTTCAAGGTGCCGATGCTGGTGGTGCATGGGCAGCAGGATTTCCGCATCCCGGTGGAGCAGGGGATTGCACTGTTCAGTGCATTGCAGCGCAAGGGCGTGCCGTCCAAGTTCCTGTACTTCCCGGACGAGAACCATTGGGTACTGAAGCCGCAAAACAGCGTGCAATGGCATGACAACGTCAATGCGTGGTTGAAGCAATACATCGGGCAGTAACCCGGATGCCGATGGCGAGGGCGTCGGGGGATTCGCGTAGCGGCATTGCCAGCCGTGCAGCGAATACCCGGCACCAGGCGCCATCGGGAACATAAGGAATGCAATGACTCAGGTCGAAGTGCCACAAGCCATCATCCACAACGACATCGTCATCTTCGGCCTGATCGCCGCTACCTTGGGCGCGGTGTTTTGGAGCGCATCCAGACCCGGCGGTTGGCAAAAATTTTACGGCGTGGTGCCGCCGTTGCTACTGTGCTATTTGCTGCCCGGTATCTACAACTCCATCGGCCTGATCGACGGTGCGCACAGCAAGCTGTACAACCCGGTGGCCAGCCGGGTGCTGTTGCCGGCGGCGTTGGTGCTGTTAACCATGGCAGTGGACTTGAAAGCCATCCTCAAGTTGGGGCCCAAGTTGTTGGCGATGTACGCGGCGACCTCGGTCAGCATTATCTTGGGTGCGGCATTGGCCTTTATCAGCATGCGTGCCATCGCCCCGCAGACCATGGCGGGCGACACCTGGGCCGGCATGGCCACGCTGGCCGGTAGCTGGATTGGCGGCGGCGCCAACATGATGGCGATGAAAGAAATTTTTAATGTGGATGCCACCACCTTTGGCCGCTTTGCGGTGGTCGATGTGGGGGTGGGCTATGCGTGGATGGCGGCGTTGTTGATGCTGGCGCAGCGCGCAGCCAAGATCGACGCACGCAGCCGGGCCGACACGGTAGCACTGGATGATCTGAAACAGCGGGTTGAAGCCTACCGCACGCAGCACGAACGCATTCCTACATTGACCGATTTGATGGTCATCATGGGGATTGCGTTTGGCACGGTAGGCCTGGCGCATGCCCTGGCGGAGCCGCTATCGGCATGGTTTGGCGCGCATGTGTCGTGGGCGGCGCAAGTGAGTCTGGATGCGCCGTTTGTGTGGATTGTGGGGCTGTGCACCTTGGTCGGCCTGGGGTTGAGTTTTACCCGCGCCCGCGCGCTGGAAGGTGCTGGAGCGTCGACGATTGGCACCTTGCTGCTGTACTACTTGATTGCCTCGATTGGCATGCAGATGGAAATCGGCGCGTTGTTCGAAAAGCCTCTGCTGTTGCTATTGGGCGCGGTCTGGCTGGGCTTTCACATCGTGTTGTTGTGGCTGGTGGGGCGCTGGCTGAATGTGCCGCTGTTTTATTTCGCCATCGGCTCGCAAAGCCATATCGGTGGCCCGGCCAGTGCGCCAGTGGTGGCTTCAGCCTTCCATCCATCACTGGCACCGGTGGGCGCGCTATTGGGCACCTTGGGGTATGCCACAGGCACCGTGTTGGCGTATTTCACCGGATTGATGTTGCGGGCATTGGCCGGCATGTAATACCGATGGTGTGGCGTCACAACCAGTCGATCTTGCGCAGATAGGCATACAGGCCGGTGCAGGCCAGCGCCACCACACCAATCAAAACCGGATAGGCATAGCGGCCATGTAGCTCGGGCATGCTTTCGAAGTTCATGCCGTACCAACTGGTGATCAAGGTGGGTGCGGCCAGCAACCCAGCCCAGCCGGCCAGCTTTTTGACGATTTCACCCTGTGCCACCGTCACCAGGGACAGGTTCACATTCATCGCAGCGGCGACCATTTCGCGCAGAGTGTCGATGGTGTCACCCACCCGCACCGCGTGATCATGCACATCGCGCAGATAGGGGCGTACCACATCGGGAATGGTGATAGCGGGGGTGCGCATCAACTGCGCCAAGATGTCTTGCATCGGGGTGACCGCCATCCGCATCCGGGTCAGCTCTTTGCGCAATTGGTAGAGCCGCCGGATGGTGTCGCGTTTGTAGCTTTCGGCAAAGACGTCTTGTTCCAATGCATCCAGCTCCTGTTCAAAGGCCGCCGCGATAGGTTGGTAGTTGTCCACGATGAAATCCAGCACCGCGTGCAGCGCGGCAGCCGGCCCGTGCGTCAAAGTTTTGGGGTCACGCTCCAACCGCTGCCGAACGGGGGTGTAACTGAGCGATGCGCCATGTCGCACGGTGATCAAAAACCGCTGCCCGGCAAACACATGGGTTTCACCAAAACACACGTGATCATCCACCCGCTGTGCGGTATGTGCGGCGATGAACAGGGTGCTGCCAAAGGCTTCCAGCTTGGGCCGTTGGTGTGCGTTGTGGGCGTCTTCAATAGCCAGATCGTGCAGGCCGAATTCTTCTTGCAACTTGTCCAGCAAATACTCTTCCGGCTCGTACAAGCCCACCCAGACAAAGCTGCCGTCATCCACCGCCAGCACATCGCTGATGGCATCCAGCGTGATGTTTTGGCGCTGCCCATTGCTATCGTAAGCAGCGCAATTGACCACACAGGCTGGAGTCTTGTGAGCGGGGGGCATGCAAGCGGTAGTAACGGAAGCGGTCGCGTTCATCGCAGCATCCTGCATTGGTGCAAGGCTTGCATCAAGCCTTGCGTGAAGCCCATAACTTGGCAAAAGCCCAGTGCACCGGCAACAGCAGGGCAACCCAGTGGCCGTTGCGCTGCGGTTGTACTTGCAGCCAAAGCGGCAGGCAGGCGCAAGCGGCAAGCGCGGCAACCGCAATCAGCAGGCCCTGCCAGCGCGTGGAGGCCGTGCGCCCACGCAGCAGCACCCACGCCCCCGGCAACAACAGCAAGCACAACGGATTGAACAACAACAGATTGCGATTGGCCCAGATCGCTTGGTGCGCGGTAAACGCCCAAGTCAGCGCCAGCACCAGCCCTGCACTGCCGCACAGCAGCCAGAAGCCGCCTGCACACCCGGCAAGCAAGCGCCGATGGCGCGGCCCTGCCAGCAGGATCACGCTGGCCAACAGCACGCCCGCCAGCAGCCAGGGCCACAGCGCAATGGCATGGTCGAGGGGTTCGGCGGCTTGCCGCTGTGGCAACAGTTCCACTTCCGAGGCTACCAGCGGACGGCCATCGGTTTGGGTGACGTTGCGCAGATCGTCGGCCAGCCGGCGGGGCACAAAATCGACCTCCCAGCGGCTCAGCGGGCGGTCGGCTGCGGGGCCAAGCAGGATGTCGAAACTCAGCCACATCCACGTGGCCGGCGCGGCCAACCGCAGCGATTCACTGCGATAGGTATCCCCGCTGGAGCGGCCTTCCAATTGCTTTTTCAGCCGGCCACCCAACGCCACATCCAGTGCATCGCGCACGCGGGTGGCGCAGTTGCTGGTGTAGTAGTCGTAGCGGTAGTGGGCATTCTCGGGTTTGGCATTTTCGGCCAGTGCCGCTGCCAGTGCATGGGCTTGCGCTGCATCCAGATTCAGCCACTGCAGGCGTGCACCGCGGCCCACTTCGCGGTAGTAAGCCAGATCTTGCTGCAGTGGCAGGGCCACCAACAGGTAGCGCATTTCGCCTTTGGCGAAGCGGCCCACAAACCCCGCTTCGTCAAGATCGAAATACCCGAAGTTGTAGCTGATCGGCGCGCCTTGTGCCGGGTCATCCACCACGATCGCATCGTGACCGAAACGCTCCCAGAAAATATCGCCCGGGCCCATCGTCAATACGCCGATTCGCGGTGTGGCGTCCTGTATTCGAGTTTGTGCTTGCGCCAACCCGCAGATCAAGAGCAGTAGCGCCAATAGCCAGCGCAGCGGCTTATGCATCCGCATGCACAACCACATGCAGCGCGATCAAGCGCCGCCCGTCCGCGCGCGCCACCCGGAACTGGAATCGGCCCAGCGTGAGTTCCTCGCCAGCTTCGGGCAAGTGGCCAATCGCCGCGGTGATCAAGCCGCCGATGGTGTCGTATTCGTCATCGTCGAAGTCAGCACCAAAGCGTTCGTTGAAATCTGCAATCGGAGTCAGCGCATCCACCACGAACTGGCCATCGGCTTGAGCGGCGATCAACAGGCCTTCGTCACTGGCATCGTCGTGCTCGTCATCGATTTCACCCACGATTTGTTCCAGTACATCTTCGATCGTGACCAAGCCCGCCACACCGCCGTATTCGTCGATGACGATGGCCATATGGTTGCGTGATTGCCGGAACTCACGCAGCAAGATGTTGAGGTTCTTGGATTCGGGAATCAGCACCGCTGGCCGCAGCAATTCATGGATGCTGGAAGCGGCGCTATCGCAGACCACGCCGCGCAGCAGATCCTTGGCCAGCAAGATGCCAAGGATTTCGTCCTTGTCTTCACCATGTACCGGAAAGCGCGAGTGGCCCGATTCCACCACCTGCTTCATCAAGTCCAGCAGTTTGCCGTCGGCGGGCAACGCCACCATCTGCGCCCGCGCCACCATCACATCACCCACGGTCATATTCGCGATGCCGATGGCACCTTCCATCATCCGCAGCGTATCTGGCCCAATCACGCCATCGGACTGTACGTCGCGTAGCAGCTCGATCAGATCTTCGCTGCTGGTGGGTTCACCGGATATTGCCGCGCTAATGCGATCCAGCCACGAGCGGTGCGGTTTTTCGGCGGGTTTTTCGTCAGAGTCAGCGGGGCGCCGACTGTCGTCCTCGGACATGGGGCGTGGGGGCCTTGTGGTTGCACCTGTAGAGTCTAACGAATCCTGCGGCCAAAATTGGCCATCACCTGCAGCCGGAGATGCTTGCATCCGCCGGATTTGCGTTGCCAAATGCACGCAGGGGATCAAATCGCGGAGATTCAAGGATGCCGGAAGGGGTCAGCAACGCTAGTCCAACCAGGATGGGATATCGCAGATTACTGGCCGTGCCAGTTGTATTGGTGCTGTTCTGTGCGGCCTGCAGCCGCGCGCCGCAGACCGTGTCGCCTGCCGCACAGAGCACAGCCGACACCGGCACTACAGACAACGCCAAGGCACAGATCAACAGTGTCGTGGCGGTGCTGCCGTTGCAGGTATCCGGTGATGATGCGGACGCGCAGGTGTTTGCCGATGGCTTGACAAACCACTTCACGCGGGCACTGGCGGGGTTGCCGGGGGTGGCTACCATCAGTGGCGAGTCGGCGTTTCGTTATCGCAATTCGAGTGAGCTCAATAGCGTGATTGGCGATGCGCTGGGGGCCAGCCACTTGTTGCGTGGCCGGGTGCAGCGGCAGGCGGGGGTACTGCAACTGGATGTGGAGCTGGTGCAAGCGGCCGATGGCAGCAGCCTGTGGTCACAGCATTACCAGCGGGTAGAGGGCGAGTTGTTTGCGTTGCAAGATGACATTGTGGCGACGTTGGCAAAAACCTTGCAGGCCAATGCTGGCACCAGGCCAAAGCAGGACGACCGTCCGCCCGGCGGCAACGTCGAGGCTTACACCGCGGTGCTGCGTGGTGACGCTTTGGCGATGCAGGCCGATATTTTCAGCGCCCGGCAAGCCGTAGAAGCCTATCAGCATGCCGTCGATTTGGATCCCGACTATGCTTATGCCCATGCGCGGCTGGCACAGGCACGCGTGCGCCAGATCACCCGGTTTCCACTGGATGATGCCGATGTCGGCACGCAGGGCGAATTGGCACGGCGTGATGCGGCCACTGCATCGCGCTTGGCCAGTGATCTTGCCGAGGCACAACAAGCCAATGCGGCATGGTTGGCCGGCATTGCGCATGACCAGCCTGGTGCGGTGGATGCACTTCGCCGTGCCCTGGCATTGCGCCCGCACGATGCCGATCTGCTTTCGATGCTGGCGGTCCGTCAAATCGGCTTTGGGCAGTTGGATCAAGCGGTGGAAAGCCTGCGTGCCGCGTTAAAAACGAACCCGCTGTCTGCGCCTACGCTATACAGCCTGGGGAGCGTGTATTTAAGCCAAGCCGATTACCCGCAGGCTGAACACGTGTTGCAGCAGGCACTGAGCTTGGAACCAAACTTGCCACTGGCACAGGCGTTTTTGGCGATGGCAGTATTCCAACAAAATCGCACTGCCGAGGCCATCACGATTGCCAAGCGCGAATCCGTACCGCTGTGGCGCAGTTACGCACTGGCGATGGCGTATTGGGCCAATAACGACCGCATGCACTCGGAAGAAGAATTGCAGGTGTTGATTCGCCAGCATGCCAAGGATGCCGCCACCCAAATCGCCGGAGTGTATGCGCAGCGCGATGACGAGACGCAAATGTTTCATTGGCTGGAGGAAGCGCGCCGCACCCATGATCCCGGATTGGCTGAAATTCGCTACATGCCGTTTGTGGCGCGCTATGCCACTGACCCGCGCTTTATCGCCCTGGTCAAAGCGCAGGGGTTGGTGCCTGCAAAGTAAGTGGATTACGCCCCATCCTGATAGGGATCGGGCACGCCCAGCCCGGCCAGGATGTCGCGTTCCAGTTGTTCCATTGCTTCGGCTTCACGCGGGTCGAGGTGATCCATTCCCAGCAGGTGCAGGCAGCCGTGGATGGTCAGGTGGGCATAATGCGCATTGCGCGGCTTGCCTTGCGCGTCGGCTTCACGCGCCACCACCGGCGCACAGATCACCAGATCGCCCAGCAGCGGAAATTTCACGCCTTTGGGCAGTCCTTCTGGCAGTTCCGCCGGGAAGCTGAGGACATTGGTGGCGTAGTCCTTGCCGCGATAGTGGCGGTTGAGGGCGCGGCCTTCTTCACTATCGACGATGCGAATGGCCAGGTCGGCCTCGCGGATGCGCCCCGCCAGCGCCGCTGCCACCCATTTGCGGAAACTGGCCGCCGCCGGAATACCGGCGCGAGGCAGCGCATAGCCAACCGCAACATCCAGACGTACAGGGCCTTGGGTCATGCGCGCATCCTACGCCTGCCCGTTGGCGGCGTCGCGGGCCTCATACGCATTGACGATACGCGCCACCAGCGGGTGCCGCACCACGTCGCGGGCTTCGAAATAGGTAAAGCTCACGCCATCAACGCCGCGCAGGACGTCCACCGCATCTTTCAAACCGGATTTTTGGTGTTTGGGCAGGTCGATCTGGGTGACGTCGCCGGTGATCACTGCGGTGCTGCCAAAGCCCAGCCGCGTCAAAAACATCTTCATCTGTTCGATGCTGGTGTTCTGCGCTTCATCCAGAATCACGAAGGCATCGTTGAGAGTGCGCCCGCGCATGTAGGCCAGCGGCGCAATTTCGATGACGTTGCGCTCCAGCAGGCGCGCTACTTTCTCCACACCCAGCATTTCATACAGCGCGTCGTACAGCGGGCGCAAATAGGGGTCCACCTTTTGGGTCAAATCGCCCGGCAAAAAGCCCAACTTCTCACCGGCTTCCACTGCGGGTCGCACCAGGATCACCCGCTGCACGCGCGACTGGTTCAGTGCATCCACCGCCATCGCAACCGCCAGATAGGTCTTGCCGGTGCCGGCCGGGCCGACGCCGAAATTGATGTCGTGGCTGGCAATGGCATGCAGGTACTTGCGCTGATTGTCGCCACGCCCGCGCAGGGTGCCGCGCTTGACCCGCACCGCGATGTCTTGCGGCACGCCGTCGTGGCTGGCAACCGGTGCTGGCACATCACCGTTGTAGGCGCCCAGCCGCAGGTGGATCGCGTGCTCGTCCAGCACATCGTGTTCGGCATCGGCATACAGCGTTTGCAGCAGGCGCTGGGCCTGGGTCAGCGCTGGGTCTTCGCCGCTGACGCGAAACACATTGCCGCGATTGGCGATTTCCACGCCAAGCCGCAATTCGATCAGGCGCAAATGGGCATCGAACGGGCCGCACAGATTGGCCAGGCGTTCAAGGTCGTCGGGTTCTAAAGTGAAGTCTTGGCATGGCATAGGTCGCGCAGGGTAGCGCGCTCAAGGCAATGGTGCGAGGTCGCGTTGGCTTGACATTTAATTAAACAATGAATTAAATAATGCCATGAGCACACCAGCGCCTCGCAAGAAAGCCACCAGCGCGCCGCGCAAGCGTGCCCCGGGGCGTCCCGCCGCCGATGCACCAGACCAGCGCGCCAGCGTGCTGGACGCGGCGTTGGCCTGCTTCGTGCGGCAAGGCATTGGTGCGACTTCGCTGCGCGATATCGCCCGCGAGGCCGGGGTGACGCCAGCCTTGCTGCATTACTACTTTGGCGACAAGCCGCAGTTGCAGGCGGCGGTGGTGGAGGAGCGGTTGATGCCGGTGATGGCGATGTTGCGCGAACCGCTGCAGCAGGCTGGTGACGATGTGGCGGCGCTGATCGCCGGGTTTGTGGGCGGGGTGGGCAAGATGGCCATCGCCCACCCTTGGCTGCCGCCGCTGTGGGTGCGGGAAGTGTTGTGCGAAGGCGGTGCGCTGCGCGACGTGATGTTCCGGCGCGTGGGTCCGGTGATTCCCAACATGATGGCGGCGCGCTTTGCTGCGGCGCAGGCACGCGGTGAAATCCAACCCGATCTGGATCCGCGCTTGCTGATGGTCTCGCTGGTGGGCCTGACCCTGTTTCCGATTGCCGGCGCGCCGATCTGGCGGCAACTATTCGAAGCCGATGATCTCGATATCGAAACGCTGCGCAAGCACACGTTGACGCTGCTCGACCGTGGCGTTGGGATTAATTGAAGGAACCCGTGATGCAAGCCAGAACCCTGCCCGTCATCGCCGTCATTGCGCTGCTTGGTGCCTGCAGCAAGCCGCCGCCGCAGGTGCTGGGCACCCTGGAATGGGACCGCATCACCTTGCCGGCACCCACGGCAGAGAAGATCGTGGCCATCGATGTGCGCGAAGGCCAGCAGGTGGCGGCCGGCGCACGCTTGCTGCAATTGGACGTCACCCGCACACGTTCGCAACTGGACGCGATGCAGGCGCAAGCGCGGCAAAGCAGCGAGGCCTTGGCGGAACTGCGTGCCGGCCCGCGCAGCGAGCAAATCGCGCAAGCCCGCGCCCAGCTTTCTGCGGTGCAAGCACAGGCGGCCGACGCCCGCGCCAACTTCACGCGCTTGCGCAGCTTAGGCGAACGCAACCTGGTGGCGGTGGCCGATGTGGATCGTGCGCGCGCTGCCGCCGGCAATGCTGACGGGCAAGTGCGCGCAGCACAGGCGGGATTGGACGAGCTGTTGCACGGCACCCGCAGCGAGCGCATCGCGCAGGGCGAAGCCGCTGCTGTTGCCGCGCAGGCGCAGGCGGCTGTGCAGTCGGCAACGCTGGGCAAGCTGGACATCACCGCGCCACGCGCAGGGCGGGTGGACAGCCTGCCGTACAAATTGGGCGATCAAGCGCCGGTGGGCGCGGCCTTGGCCATCTTGTTGGTGGGCGATGCGCCGTATGCGCGCGTCTATGTGCCGGAACCATTGCGTGCAAACGTGCAGCCGGGACAGGCGGCGCAGGTGTTTGTGGATGGCCGCGAGGGCAGCCTCAAAGGGCACGTGCGGATGGTGCGCAGCGAGCCGGTATTCACCCCGTACTACGCATTGAGCGGCGACGACGCGGCGCGTTTGAGCTATCTGGCCGAGGTCGTGCTGGACGCGCCGGTGGCGTTGCCGGCGGGGATTCCGGTGCGCGTCGAGTTTGTGGGTACTGCGCGTGGCCAATGAAGACGCCATCGCCATTCGTGCCCGCGGCCTGAGCAAACGCTTTGGTGCGCTGCTGGCAGTGGATCGCGTGGACCTGTCGGTGCCGCGCGCCAGCGTGTATGGATTCCTCGGCCCGAATGGCTCCGGCAAGTCCACCACCATTCGCATGTTGTGCGGCCTGCTGACACCAAGTGCGGGTGATATCGAAGTGCTTGGCCTGCGCATCCCCGAACAGGCCGAAGCGCTGCGTCGCCGGATTGGCTACATGACCCAGAAGTTCGCGCTGTACGAAGACCTCAGCGTGCGCGAGAACCTGGAGTTCCTGGCCACCGTGCAAGGTCTGCCGCGTGCGGCGCGGCGCAGCCGCGTGGATGAGTTGCTGCACAACTACGACCTGGCCGACCGCGCACGGCAACTGGCCGGCACCCTGAGCGGCGGCCAGAAGCAGCGGCTGGCGCTCGCCGGTGCGGTGGTACATAAACCCGAGCTGCTGTTTCTGGATGAGCCCACCAGCGCGGTCGATCCGGAATCGCGGCGCGGCTTCTGGGAAAGCCTGTTCGACCTTGCCGATGCCGGCACCACGATTCTGGTGTCCACCCATTACATGGATGAAGCCGAGCGCTGCCATCGCATCGCGATCCTCGATAACGGCCGGTTGGTGGCCGATGGCACACCCGGCCAACTGACTGGGCAACTGGCCGGGCGCACCCTCGGCGTGCACAGTGGCGAACCCAGACGTGCGCAGTCGGTGCTGCATACCGTGCCGGGTGTCCTCAGCGTGGCCCAGGTTGGCAATGAATTGCGCGTACTGTGCGCGCAGTCGGTGACTGCGGAGGACGCCGCTGGCGTGCTGCAAGCAGCATTGCAGGCACAAGGCATTACCGCCGACGTGCAAGCCATTACCCCTAATTTGGAAGACGTGTTCGTGTCCGCCACGCACGGCTGCGCAAAGGCACGGGCAGCATGAAACTGCAGCAGATTCTGGCGGTGATGTGGAAGGAAGTGCGACAGATGGCGCGCGACCGCATGACGGTGGCGATGATGATCGGCATCCCGACCATGCAACTGCTGCTGTTTGGTTACGCCATCAATCCCGACGTACGCAACCTGCCGGCTGCAATCGCCGATATGGCAGGCACCGGCGGCTCACGCGCGCTGGCGCAGGACATGTTTGCCACTGACATCGTGCGTCCGGCTGCAGTAGCGCGCACGCCGCAGGAATTGCAGGCACTGCTGCGCGCAGGCCAGATCCGGATTGGAATCTTGATTCCGCCGGACTTCGAACGCCGCCGCATCGATGGCCGCGAAGCAGTGCAAGTGATCGTGGATGGCAGCGACACTTCGGTGCAGGCCAGTGCGCGCCAGTTGGCCCAGATGCCGCTGGATGGGCAACGCACGGCATCTGCCGCACAGATCAGTGTGTTGCCGCTGTACAACCCCCGCCGCATCTCCGCGATCAATGTGGTGCCAGGTTTGATCGGCGTGATTCTGACCATGACCATGGTGATGTTCACCGCCATGGCCATCGTGCGCGAACGCGAGCGTGGCAATCTGGAACTGCTGATCACAACACCAGTGTCCAGCGCCGAGTTGATGATCGGCAAAGTGATTCCCTACATCGCCGCTGGTCTGGTGCAGGCAACCTTGGTCTT
Organism: uncultured Thermomonas sp.; assembly: GCF_937872235.1. Taxonomy (NCBI): domain Bacteria; kingdom Pseudomonadati; phylum Pseudomonadota; class Gammaproteobacteria; order Lysobacterales; family Lysobacteraceae; genus Thermomonas; species uncultured Thermomonas sp. The sequence goes on along the minus strand of NZ_CALMPC010000092.1, from coordinate 17,858 downwards.
GCTGCTGGGCGCACTGCTGTTTCAGGTGCCGGTGCACGGCAGCTTGTTTCAGGTGTATGTCGCCGCGGTATTGCTGATCGTCGCCAATCTGAGCCTGGGCTTGCTGGTGTCGACCGTGGCCAAGACCCAATTCCAGTCGATGCAGATGGCGTTCTTCCTGTTCCTGCCGTCGATCATGTTGTCCGGCTTCATGTTCCCGTTTGATGGCATGCCGCGTGTGGTGCAGTGGTTGGCCGAGGCGTTACCGCTGACCCACTTCATCCGCTTGATTCGCGGCGTGATGTTGCGCGGTGCCGGCTTGCTGGAATTGTGGCCGGATGCGTTGGCGCTGCTGGTGTTCACGCTGGCGATGATGGGCTTGGCGATCCTGCGGTTTCGCAAGCGGCTGGATTGACCGCCGCGTGATCTTGGTACAGTCGCCACAATCGTGAAAGAAGGAATGCAAACGATGCGCACAGTGAATCGATTGGCCCTGTTGTTGTGCGGCCTGCTGGCGGGGCCGGTGCTGGCACAAACCACGGTGCTCACCGCACGGCGCATCCACACCATGGATACCACGCAGCCACAGGTGCAGGCGATGGCATTCGACGCCGCCGGCAAAATTCTTGCGGTGGGCCAAGCGCAGGCATTGCTGGCGCGCTATCCCGGGGCCAAGCATCTTGATGTGGGCACCGCCACGGTGGTGCCGGGTTTGATCGATGCGCATGGGCATGTGGAAGGGTTGGGGCTGACCTTTCTCACCGTTGATCTGGTGGGCAGCGCGAACAAGCAGGAGATTGTTGCGCGGCTGCGCGCATTCGAAAAAACCCTTCCGGCGGGGGCCTGGCTGATCGGGCGCGGTTGGGATCAGAACGATTGGCCGGACAAGGCCTTTCCTGCCGCGGCGGACCTGGATGCCGCATTTCCGGAGCGCCCGGTATGGCTGTACCGCATCGATGGCCACGCTGGCTGGGCCAATACCGCTGCCATGCGCGCAATCCAGCGTGATCTGGCTGGCAACTGGCAGCCGGACGGCGGCATTATCCGGCGTGACGCTGCGGGCCGGCCCAGCGGGGTACTCATCGACAATGCGATGGATTTGATGGAGGCAGTACGCCCGCCCATGGATGAGGCCACCGCCGAGCGGGCGCTGGTGCTGGGCATGCAAGCTGCGGTCGAGCATGGGCTGACCGGCGTTCACGATGCTGGTATTCCGCTGGAGGAACTGCGCCGCTATCAACGGCTGGCCGACCAGGGTCAAGTCCCGCTGCGCATCTACGCGATGGCCGATGGCAACAAGGCGGCTCTGCAGTTCTTGTGCCGCAATGGACTGTATCGGCATCCATCCGGGCGCCTGCAAATGCGTGCCGTGAAACTGTATGCCGACGGCGCATTGGGCAGCCGTGGCGCCGCGATGCTGGAGGACTACAGCGACGACCACGGCAACCGCGGCCTGATGGTGATGTCCGCGGAAGAACTGGCGGTGGCCGCCGACAAGGCCCACCGCTGCGGCGTGCAGGTGGCCACCCATGCGATCGGTGACCGTGGCAATCGAATGGCCTTGGATGCCTATGCCAAGGTGCTGGGCAGGGATGTGGACAGCGATCACCGCTGGCGCATCGAGCACGCGCAAATTCTGTCACCTGACGATGTGCCGCGGTTGGCCAAGCTGCATGTGATTGCCTCGATGCAGCCCACCCACGCCACCAGCGACATGCCGTGGGCGCAAGATCGCGTTGGCCCGCAGCGAATCGTGGGCGCGTATGCCTGGCGGCAAGTGCGTGATGCCGGCACGCATTTGGCATTGGGCTCGGATTTCCCGATTGAATCGGTGGATCCGCGGTTGGGCTTGTATGCGGCGGTCACCCGCAGCGATGCGCAAGGGCTGCCTGCAGGCGGCTGGTATCCCGATGAAAAGCTGACCGCGTTCGAGGCGCTGCGCGGTTTTACGTTGGAAGCGGCGTACGCTGGATTTGGCGAACACGAAGTGGGCAGTCTGGAAGCCGGCAAGCGTGCCGACTTCGTGGTGCTGGCCGAAGACCCGTTGACGGTGCCCGATGCCGCGCTGCGCAGCTTGACCATCCAGGCAACCTATGTGGATGGCAAGCCGGTGTTCGAGGCCAGCCGGTAGCTGCTGCCGGCCACTGGCCGCAAACGAGGGTCGCAGCGGGCGGGGGCGTTACCGCAGCAGTACCCGTCCACGCAGCGAATTGGGCATCGCTTGGGTGATCTCCACATCCACGAATTGCCCGATCAGTCGCTTGGGTGCAGCAAAATTCACCGGGCGCATGTTCTCGGTTTTACCGGTCAATTCATTCGGGTCTTTGCGCGACGGGCCTTCCACCAACACCGTCTGCACGCTGCCGACCATCGCTTGCGAAATGGTGGCGGCATGCGCGCTGATGTGCTTTTGCAGACGGTCCAGGCGTGCGTGTTTTTGTTCGCTGCTGGTGGTGTCTTCCAGGTCGGAGGCCGGGGTGCCGGGACGGCGTGAGTAAATGAAGGAAAAACTCTGGTCGAAGCCCACGTCCTCGATCAACTTCATGGTTTTTTCGAAATCGGCCTCGGTCTCGCCCGGAAACCCGACAATGAAGTCGGACGACACCGAAATATCGGGCCGCACCGCACGCAATTTGCGGATTTTCTGCTTGAACTCCAGCGCCGTGTAGCCGCGTTTCATCGCCGACAAAATGCGGTCGCTGCCGGCCTGTACCGGCAGGTGCAGATAGTTGGCCAGCTTGGGCACGTCGCGGTAGGCCTCGATCAGCGAATCGGAGAACTCCAACGGGTGCGAGGTGGTGAAACGGATGCGGCCAATGCCCTCGATTTCGGCAATGGCGCGGATCAGCAAGCCCAGATCGGCGGTTTGCCCCGTATCGCCCAGTGGGCCACGGTAGGCGTTGACGTTCTGGCCCAGCAAGTTGACTTCGCGCACGCCCTGCGCGGCCAGCTCGGCCACTTCGGTCAGCACGCTCTCGAACGGGCGGCTGATTTCCTCGCCACGGGTGTAGGGCACCACGCAGTACGAGCAATATTTCGAGCAGCCTTCCATGATCGAAACAAAGGCGGTGGGGCCATCGGCGCGGGGCTCCGGCAGGCGGTCGAACTTCTCGATCTCCGGAAAACTGATGTCCACCTGCGGCTGGCCGCTGGTTTGCCGCTGCGCAATCATTTCCGGCAAGCGGTGCAGGGTTTGCGGGCCAAACACCAAATCCACGTACGGCGCACGGTCCAGAATTGCGGCACCTTCCTGCGAAGCCACGCAGCCGGCCACGCCAATGATCACCGGGCGTTCGCCTTGCTTGAAGCTTTTCCAGCGGCCCAACTGGCTGAATACCTTTTCCTGCGCTTTTTCGCGGATCGAGCAGGTATTGATCAGGATGACGTCGGCTTCGTCCGCGTTCTCTGTCATTTCCATCCCTTCCTGCACCGTCAGCAGATCGGCCATCCGCGCCGAGTCGTACTCGTTCATCTGGCAGCCGTGGGTCTGGATGTGGAATTTCTTGGCGCCCGGGCGTGCAGGGCGGGCAACGGGCAGTGCGGGCAGGGGGTGCAGATCGGTCATGATGAACTCCGGGGCGCGGTGGTGAGTCCGGGCCGGGTGGAAAACCGCCATTCTAACGGCAGGCGCGCGCCCGGATTGGCAAGGCGCTGAAAAATCAAGGGCTTGCCAATGTGGCGAGATAGCGCAAAACTGCCGGCCATGAAGGGGAAGGCTGTCATTGTGTTGTCGCTTTGCCTGTTGGCCGGCCCTGCGCTGGCCGGCAGGGTGTACCGCTGCAACTTGGATGACGGCACTACCAGTTATGTGAGCAAACGCGTGCCCGGTGCCCGCTGCAGCTTGATTGGCAACTTCCCGAATCGAACGTCGGTGGTACGCAAGCCCAAATCCAAGCCGCAACCTGTGGTGAGTACCGCAGCGCCGCATGCAGCGGCACCTGTCACACCCGCGGGCGTGCCGCCAGCTCTGGCATTCCCGGCGGATCGCAAACCTGTAGCCGCCTTGCCGGTATTGACCGCGCCAATGGCCACCGTAGCTGCAGCGCCGGCTCCCGCCCCTGCCGCACCCCGGCTGATTCGTGGCCAGGTGTATGCCTATGTCGGCAAGGACGGCGTGCGCAATTACAGCAGTGTGCGCCCTGCCGGCCTGGCTGCAGCCTCGGTGCGCACCATCCAGTACAGCTACATGGAAACCTGTTATGCCTGCGGTGTGTTGCCGGGCCTGAATTTCCGCAGCCTGCGCCTGAATACCACGGCCTATCAGGATGAAATTCGGGCGGCGGCGCGCGAACACGGGGTGGACGAGGCCATCGTGCGCGCGATTATTCACGCGGAATCCGCGTTCAATCCAAATGCCTTGTCGCGCGTGGGCGCGCAGGGGTTGATGCAGCTGATGCCAGGCACCGCGCGCCGGTTTGGGGTGCTGGATGCGTTCAACGCCGGCCAGAACATTCAGGGTGGTGTGCAGTACTTGGCGTGGCTGCTCAAGCGTTTCAATGGCAATCTGACCCTGGCTGCCGCCGGCTACAACGCCGGCGAAGGGGCGGTGGACAAGTACGGGGGCGTGCCGCCGTACAGCGAGACCCAGCGGTATGTGCAGCGGGTTGCGGTATTGGCGGAACGGTATCGGAGCGGATTGAACCCGGTGGCCTCGCCAAGTCAAGGCGGATTGTCTGCGCGTTAAGGCTTCCGTTACACTTCCCTGTCTTTTGCGGTCGATCGGCACCCAGCCGGCAGCTGCAATGTGTGTCCAGATTTCTAACGGAGTGCGGGATGGCCAACGAAGAGGTCAATGTCGGCAGACGCCGATTCCTCACCGCGACGACTGCGGTGGTGGGTGCGGTGGGTGCCGGATTTGCGGCAGTGCCGTTCATCAAGTCGTGGAGCCCGAGTGCGCGTGCGCGCTTCGCGGGCGCACCTGTCACCCAGGACATCAGTGCGTTGGTCGAAGGCCAGCAGATGGTGATCAACTGGCGTGGTCAGCCGATCTACATCGCCAAGCGCAGCAAAGCGATGCTGGAGGTGATGAAGTCGCTGGATCCCACCTTGGCCGATCCCAATTCGACCAATGCCGACCAGCAACCCAAGTACGCACAAAACCCCACGCGTTCGATCAAGCCGGAAATTTCGGTGTTGGTGGGCGTGTGCACCCATTTGGGCTGCGCGCCGGAGTTCTTGCCGGAAGTGAAGCCCGAGCCGTTCGATCCGAATTGGAAGGGCGGCTATTTCTGCCCCTGCCACAAGTCGCGCTATGACCTTGCCGGGCGCGTGTTGAAGGCACAGCCGGCACCTGCCAACCTGCCGGTGCCGCCGTACCACTTCGAAAACGACAACACCTTGGTCATTGGTGTCGATCCGAAGGGAGCCGCGTAAGCCATGACGAACAAGATCGTGCAAACCGCCTGCAACGCCGCCAACGGCGTGATGGATTGGGTCAATGAGCGTGCGCCCGGCATGATGCCGGTGTATCGCAAGCACATGAGCGAGTATTACGCGCCGAAGAACTTCAATATCTGGTACATCTTCGGTGTGTTGTCGATGGTGGTGTTGGTCAACCAGATCGTCACCGGTATTTTCCTGACCATGCACTTCAAGCCCAGCGCGGCCGAAGCGTTTGGTTCGGTCGAGTACATCATGCGTGATGTCGATTGGGGCTGGCTGATTCGCTACATGCACAGCACCGGTGCATCGCTGTTCTTCATCGTCATCTACCTGCACATGTTCCGCGGGCTGATGTACGGCAGCTACAAGAAACCACGTGAACTGGTGTGGTTGCTGGGCATGGTGATCTATCTGGTGCTGATGGCAGAAGCCTTCATGGGCTATGTGTTGCCGTGGGGCCAGATGTCGTACTGGGGTGCCAAGGTGATCATCTCGCTATTCGGCGCGATCCCGGTCATCGGCGGCGGCCTGACCGAGTGGATCATGGGTGACTTCAATCCGGGCGATGCCACCTTGAACCGCTTCTTCGCGCTGCACGTGATTGCGATGCCGCTGGTGCTGCTGTTGCTGGTGGTGCTGCACATCTTCGCGCTGCATGAAGTGGGCTCCAACAACCCCGATGGCGTGGAAATCAAGAAGGGTCCGAAGGGCAACCGCTGGTCGCCTACCGCACCGGCAGACGGCATTCCGTTCCACCCGTATTTCACGGTCAAGGACACCTTCTATGTCGGTTGCTTCCTGATCATCGCGGCTTTCATCATCTTCTTTGCGCCCACTTTCGGTGGCTGGTTCCTCGAGCACGACAACTTCACCGAGGCCAACCCGCTGGTGACGCCGGCACACATCAAGCCGGTGTGGTACTTCACTCCGTACTACGCCATGTTGCGCGTGATTCCCTCGTTCTTCGGGATCAAGCTATGGGGCGTGTTGGTGATGTTTGGTGCCATCGTCATGCTGTTCCTGGTGCCGTGGCTGGACAAGTCTGCGGTCAAGTCCTATCGCTACCGTGGCCCACTGAGCTGGGTGATGCTGCTGATGTTCGCGTTCTGCTTCCTGTGGCTGGCCAAGATCGGTGCCGGCCCGGGTACGGATCCGGTTGAAGCCATCATTGGCCGCGTGTTGACCTTCCTTTATTTCGCTTTCTTCATCACCATGCCGGTCTGGTCCAAGCTGGACAAGACCAAGCCGGTGCCGGATCGGGTGACGATGCATGACTAAGAATTTCCTGTCCCGTGCGGCGGTGTTTGCTGCTGGCCTGTTGCTGTCCGTCACTGCCTTCGCCAATGAAGGCGGCAACCTGCAGCAGTCGGGTACCGACCTGACCGACAAAGCCTCGTTGCAACGTGGCTCCGCCGCTTTCATGAACTACTGCAGCGGTTGCCACTCGCTGAAATACATGCGTTATGCGCGTATTGGCGAAGATCTTGGCTTGACCGAAGACCAGGTGATGCAGAACCTGAATTTCAGTGGCGGCAAAATCGGTGACCACGTGATGGCGGCGATGCCGGCAGAGCTGGCCAAGTCGGCATTCGGCAAAGCACCACCGGATCTGTCGGTGATTGCCCGGGTGCGCGGTAGCGACTGGATCTACACCTACCTGAAATCGTTCTATCTGGACGAAAGCCGCCCGGTAGGCTGGAACAACACCCTGTTCCCGAACGCATCGATGCCCAACCCGTTATGGGAATTGCAGGGCGTGCAACAGCCGGTGTATGGCAAGAAGACCGCCACTGGCGACTTGCCGGTGGAAGGTTTCACCATCAGCCAGCCTGGCCGCCAGAATGCCCAGCAATTTGACCAGACCGTGCGTGACATCACCGCGTTCCTGGAGTACGTGGGTGAGCCAGCGGCGTTGAAGCGCCAGAATGTGGGGGTGTGGGCGATCTTGTTCTTGGTGTTCTTTGCCTTCATGGCATGGTTGTTGAAGCATGAATATTGGCGGGACGTTCACTGACGCGGCAACTACGGCACGGATGCCCGTCGCAGTGGAACGACGCTTGACTGCCGCCCGTATCGTGCGGGCGGCGCAGGTGCGTCCGGTAGTACTATCGGACGTGGGGAGTGGTTCTGATGATGGCTGTGAGTCCGCGCATGCGTAATGCCCTGACCCTGTTTTCTTCGGTGGATGATGTCCTTTGCCACCGCGTACGCTTGGTGCTGGCCGCCAAGGGTGTGACCTATGATCTGATCCCGGTCGATCCACAAAGCCCGCCCGAAGATCTGATCGATCTCAACCCGTACCACTCGGTGCCGACCTTGGTCGAGCGCGATCTGGTGCTGTATGCCGCCAGCGTGGTCAGCGAATACCTGGATGAGCGTTACCCGCATCCACCGCTAATGCCGGTAGAACCGCTGGCACGTGCGCGTTTGCGGTTAGCCATGCTGCGCATCGAGCACGATTGGGTGCCGCAGGTGCAGGCAATCCAGCTGGGCAACAAGCAACAGGCCGATGCAGGGCGCAAGCGTTTGAAGGAGCTGCTGGCGCAGTCATTGCCACTGTTCAAGGCCTACAAGTTCTTCCTCAATCCGGAAATGAGCTTGGCCGATTGTGCAATGGCCCCGATCATCTGGCGGCTGGAGGCCTTGGGTGTGCCGTTGCCCAAAGATGGCAAGGTCATCGAGGATTACGGCAATCGCATCTTCCGCAACCCCGGCTTTGTGCGCAGCTTGACTGAACAGGAAAAGAAGCTGCGCGAAGTGCCCTTGTAAGTTTGCGCTCCAATGTCCGAACTGCACCTGCCCGTCATGACCAGCCAACGCCCGTACCTCTTGCGGGCCATTTATGAATGGATTGCCGATAACGGCATGACTCCGCATGTGTTGGTCAATGCGCGCAGTGCTGGTGTGCGTGTGCCACCACATACGATCAAAGATGGCCAGGTGGTGCTCAATATTGCCGACCGCGCAGTGTCACGGCTGGAAATGGGGGATGACGCGATCCGGTTTTCCGCACGCTTCGGCGGGGTGAGCCAATCCGTAGTGGTTCCCCTGACCGCGATCATCGCCATCTATGCACGTGAAACAGGGCAAGGCATGGGCATGCCGGAAGAGCCGCATCTCGATACTGCACAGAACCCCGGCAGCAGCGAAGAAACGCCGCAACAGACATCAGCCGAGCAGGTGGACGATCCTCCGCACCCACAGCCCCCCAAACGCGGCAACCACCTGCGTATCATCAAGTAAGGGCACGCCATGCGTGCGATGGATGTTTGTGGGGGCGTGCCCTGCACGCGACAGGCTTGGACGGGCCAACAGTCGCTCCTTTGGGGAGAGGCTGCTATCCCCCGTTCGGGATGCTGCGCACCACCGCCTGTGCCGCACGGCTGGGCCCACTGAATCCCACCAGCTTGTCGCCCAACAGCACGATCCGGCCAATATGCCGGTTTTCGCCATCTTCCGAATACTCGAAACGAAAGCTGCGCTCCAGCCCCAACCAGCCGTTGTCCTTGCGGCGTAAGCGCATGCCGATGGCGTGCACGGATTGATCCAGCCACTGTACCCCGGCGGCCTGGCAGGCGTCGTGGCCCACTTCGGTGGCACGTTCGGCAGCGGCGCGGGCGGCGGTGAAGAAGAAAAAACCGGCACCGCCAACAATCAGCAGGATGAGCAGGGTAGGCATCGGGTCAAGATGAGGGCGGTGGCCCCAGTTTCAATGAAAAGTCGATGGCGTGCAGATGCTTGGTCAATGCACCAATCGAAATGCAATCGACCCCGTCGTCGGCAATGCTGCGCAAGGTGGTGACATCCACCCCGCCGGAGACTTCCAGCGGGATATTGCCGAAATACGGTGCAGCTTTGGCAATGCGTACCGCTTCGCGGCGGGTGTCGGCATCGAAATCGTCAATCAGGATCCGCGTGCAGCCGGTTTCCAGAGCTTGCCGCAGCTCGCCCAGGGTTTCCACTTCCACAATCAGCGGCAGCGCCGGGTGCAAGCTGCGCGCACGCTGGATGGCGGCAGTCACCGATCCGAACGCGCGGATATGGTTTTCTTTCAGCATCAGCGCATCAAACAGCGCCAGCCGGTGATTGACGCCGCCGCCAATGGCCACCGCGTATTTTTGTGCCACGCGCAGCCCCGGCAGGGTCTTGCGGGTGTCCAGAATCCGGGTGCCGGTACCGCGCACGGCATCCACATACTGCGCAGTGACAGTGGCAGTGCCCGACAGGGTTTGCAGGAAGTTGAGCGAGGTGCGCTCGGCGCTGACCAGGGCGCGGCTGCGGCCGTGCAGCGTGGCGATGAGCGTGCCTTTGGCCAGCCGTGCGCCTTCGTCGCAGTGCCAATCAATGCGCACAGCGGGGTCGAGGGCGCGATGGGTGGCGTCAAACCACGGCCGCCCCGCCAGCACGCACGCTTCCTTGCACAGCAAATACGCCTGCTCAGGGCCATCGTCCAATAACGATGCGGTGGCATCGCCTGGGCCGATGTCCTCGGCCAGTGCCGCCGTGACATTGGCGGCAATGGCGTCTGCCAGCATCGCCGCATCCACACTCATGCGCCCGGAAAGCCTTCGGCTTGCGCGGTGGCCAAGCTGTCTTCGGCCAGTAACACGGGGATGCCATCGTCGATGCGGTACACCGTCTTGCGGTCGCGGGTGATCAACGCCTCGCGCAGGGCATCCGTTTGCGTGCCGCCATCACCACGCTTGAGTGTGCCCGCGGCAATCGCACGGTTCAGGCTGTCCAGCCCGGCGCTGTCCAGCAGTGCCAGCGACTGGCGGGTGGTAGGGCAGACAAGAATATCGAGCAACTTGCGATCCATCGGGCAGGCAACAAGGAACGGGGGCCGTTAGAATACTTCTTTAGCGACTGGGGATTGTGATGTCAGGTACCGATTCCGCCGCACCATTGGTCGGCATCGTCATGGGTTCGCGCTCCGATTGGGAGACGATGCAGCACGCTGCCCAGAAATTGGAGGCGCTTGGCGTGCCATTTGAAGTGCGCGTGGTGTCGGCACATCGCACCCCGGATGTGCTGTTTTCGTATGCCGAAGCTGCTGCAGAGCGCGGCCTGCGCGCCATCATCGCCGGGGCCGGCGGGGCCGCGCATCTGCCAGGCATGCTGGCATCGAAAACCGCGCTGCCCGTGCTCGGTGTGCCGGTGCAAAGTAAAGCGCTGAACGGGATGGATTCGTTGCTGTCCATCGTGCAGATGCCGGCGGGTATCCCCGTGGCGACATTTGCCATTGGCAATGCCGGTGCCGCCAATGCCGCACTGTTTGCCGCCGCCATGTTGGCCCACGAAGTGCCTGCGGTTGGCGCGGCACTGGTGGCATTTCGCACCAAGCAAACCAGCGATGTCATCGCCCACGACGACCCCCGCACATGAGCACGGTAGGCATTTTGGGCGGCGGCCAATTGGCACGCATGATGGCGCTGGCCGGCGCGCCATTGGGTTTGCGCTTTTTGGTGCTCGATACTGTGGCCGATGCCTGCGCCGGGCAATTTGCACCGATGGTAGTGGGCGATTACACCGACCAATCCGCACTGGCACAGTTTGCGTCGCAGGTGGATGTGGCCACCTTCGACTTCGAAAACGTGCCGGCGCAGTCGGCGCAGTGGTTGACCGATCGCGTGTCGGTATTCCCGGGCCCGCCTGCGTTGGCGACCGCACAGGATCGCTTGGCCGAAAAAACGTTGTTCCGCGAATTGGGTATCCCGGTACCGTCGTTTGCCGCCATCGGCACGCAAGCACAGTTGCATGCAGCCGTTGTCGAGATTGGCATGCCCTGCATTCTCAAAACGCGCCGCCTCGGCTACGACGGCAAGGGCCAGTTCCGCATCAAAACCCCTGCCGATGTGGATGCAGCTTGGGCGACGCTAGGTGCGCAAGCGGATACCGTAGGCTTGATTTTGGAAGGCTTTGTCCATTTCCAGCGCGAACTGTCCGTGGTTGCCGTGCGCGGCCGCGATGGCGAATTCCGCGCATGGCCATTGACTGAAAACTGGCATGTCGATGGTGTGCTGTCGGCCAGCCTGGCGCCGGCGCAGGTGGAAGATGCCTTGCGCGATACCGCGCTGGGGTATGCGCAGGCATTGGCGGAAGCACTCGATTACGTGGGTGTATTCGCGTTGGAGTTATTCTGTCGCGATGGTGAATTATTGGCCAACGAAATGGCCCCACGCGTGCACAATTCCGGCCATTGGACGATTGAGGGCAGCGAGACCAGCCAGTTCCAGAATCATCTGCGCGCCGTGCTGGGCCTGCCGCTGGGCAGCACCCGCATGATCGGGACGGCGTGCATGCTCAACTGGCTGGGGCAGATGCCGGACGCAGGCGCAGTCTTGGCCGAAGCTGGCGGCCATTGGCACGACTACGGCAAACAGCCGCGCGCGGGTCGCAAGGTTGGGCACGCAACACTGCGTGCGGACTCCCGCAAGGAATTGGCCGACGCTTTGCAGCGTGTGGGCGAGGCGCTGGGCCTGCAGGGGCAAGTGGCGCCGGTGGTGCGGGCCTTGGAGAGCGCTGGCTGATCGCGCGCTGGTGCCCCGTCAGGTGATTCGCATAGCGGCATTTCGAGCCGCGAAGCGAACACCGGACGGTAGGTGCCATGGCTCAGGAGGCATCGCAAGGAAGTGGCATCGAAAAAAAAACGGCCGGATCACTCCGGCCGTTTTCGTATTGCACCTGTGTGCGAATTACTTCATCTGTGCTGCCACGAAATCCCAGTTCACCAAGCTCCAGAATGCTTCCACATACTTCGGGCGGGCATTGCGGTAGTCGATGTAGTAGGCGTGCTCCCACACATCGCAGGTCAGCAGCGGAGTGTCTTCGCCGGTCAACGGGGTGGCGGCATTGGGCGTGCTGACCAAGGCCAGGCTGCCATCGGTGCGCTGCACCAGCCAGGCCCAGCCCGAACCAAAGGTGGTGACGGCGGTTTTGGTGAATGCTTCCTTGAATGCGTCGAAGCTGCCAAATGCGGCATTGATGGCCTCGCCCAACTTGCCGCTGGGCGCGCCGCCGCCATTGGGCTTCAGGCAATTCCAATAAAAGCTGTGGTTCCACACCTGGGCGGCGTTGTTGAACATGCCACCTTGCGACTTCCGGATGATCTCTTCTAGCGAGGCGTGTTCAAACTCGGTGCCGGCAATCATGCCGTTGAGATTGGTGACATAGGCCTGATGATGCTTGCCGTAGTGGAAGTCGATGGTTTCGGCCGAGATATGCGGTTCAAGCGCGGTGCGGTCGTAGGGAAGGGCGGGCAGTTCGATAGCCACGATGGACTCCTGTCGGTGTGAAACGCGAATGCGGCCTGGGCGGCGCGCGACGAATTACAATAAGCAATTGTATCTGCCCGGCGCGTTGTTGCACCGTGAAGCGCGCAGGCCACACTGTTGCAGGAGTTTGTTGAATGTCATCCGTGGAAGAGCGCATCCGTGCCGAGATCGAAGGGCATCCTATCGTGTTGTTCATGAAGGGCACCGTGCAGTACCCGATGTGCGGCTTCTCCAGCCGCGCCGTGCAGGCGCTGCAGGCGGCGGGTGCCGATCATTTGCACACCGTGAACGTGCTGGACGAGCCGGAAATTCGCGCCAATTTGCCGCGTTATTCCGATTGGCCCACCTTCCCGCAATTGTTCATTCACGGCGAGCTGATTGGCGGCTGCGACATCACCGTGGAGTTGGCCGAATCCGGCGAGCTGGCGCGGCTGGTGGCTGACGCGCAGAAGGCATGAGCATGCAGCCGGTGTTGCAAGATCGAACCGTGCTGATCACGGGTGCTGCCGGTGGCTTGGGTTCGGCGGCGGCGGTGGCCTGTGCGCAGGCCGGCGCAACCGTCATCCTGCTGGGGCGCAAAGTGGCAGCGCTCAACCGCGTGTATGACGCGGTCAAGGCGGAGGGGCCAGAGCCGATCTTGTATCCCCTGGATTTGGAGGGCGCAGCACCGGACGATTACGACCAGCTGGCGCAGGCCATCGACGGCGAATTCGGCAAACTCGATGGCCTGTTGCACTGCGCAGCAGAATTCAAAGGACTGACCCCGCTGGCGCATACCGATCCGGCAGATTTTGCGCGTGCGGTGCATGTCGATTTGACCGCACGTTGGTGGTTGACCCAAGCCTGCTTGCCATTATTGGCAAAGTCTGACGCCGCTGCCGTGGTGTGTGTGCTGGATGATCCCGCACGCAGCAGTGGCGCGTTCTGGGGTGGCTATGGCATCGCCCAGGCCGGGCAGGCCGCGATGATTGCGATGTTGCAAGCCGAGCTGGGCGAACACGGCCCGCGCATCAGCGGTTATTGCCCCGGCCCGATGCGCACCCAGTTGCGTGGCAAGGCGTATCAGGCCAATAACGACTTGAACGCGCGCGCGGCCGCAGACTATGCCCAGGCCTGCGTGACGCTGCTGTCATCCGAAGCTGCGGGGTGGCGTGGCAAGATCCAGTACGCCGGACCTGAGTCAAGCGCATGACGATTACTGCAGCCGCCTTGTTGTTGTTCTTCATCCTCGACCCGCTGGGCAATATCCCGGTGTTCCTGAGTTTGCTGAAAGAACTGCCACCGCAGCGGCAGCGCAAGGTACTGGTGCGGGAATTGCTGATTGCGCTGGGCGTGCTGATGCTGTTCCTGTGGGGCGGTCAATACGCACTTGAATTGATGCATTTGAAGCAAGAGTCGGTATCGATTGCCGGCGGTATTGTGTTGTTCCTGATCGGCCTGCGCATGATCTTCCCCACCGCCGAAGGGGTGATGGGCGATGTCCCCGGTGGCGAGCCGTTTATCGTGCCACTGGCTATTCCGATGATCGCAGGTCCCTCGGGGATGGCCGCCGTGATGCTGCTGGGCAGTCAGCAGCCGGATCGCATGGGTGACTGGATGCTGGCGCTGACCCTGGCTTGGGGTGCCACAGCGGTGATCCTGTTCTGCGCCACATGGCTGAAAAAGTGGTTGGGCATGCGCGCCCTCACCGCGCTGGAACGGTTGATGGGGATGGTGATCGTGGCCATTTCCGTACAGATGTTGCTGGATGGCATCAGCAGCTATTTGCACCCAGTAACCTGAATGGCAACAAGGACTTGGCGCAGTGCGAAGGCGGTCACGGGATGGTCATCGCAGCGTCATCTGGCGCGGTTACCGTGTTAAACTTTGGTGATCCCGTTCGCTGGGGTATGGCAGCGGGAACCCCACATAAAGCGCCGACAACCGTTGCAGAGCGGGCTTGTTGGCTATCGCCATCGCAAGCCCGTCACTATATTCATTCATAAAGAGGTCATCTCATGAAGCATCCGAACCACGCGCGTCTGTCCAAACTGGCGCTGGGTCTGGTCGTTGCCCTTGCTGCAGCTCCCGTGTTCGCCCAGAGCACCTCCGCCGGTGTTGGTGGTCAAGTCACCGGGAACAATGGACAGCCAGTGGCTGGCGCCGAGGTCACCATCACCCATGTCGAATCGGGCACCGTCAGCCGCGTCACCACCGATGCCAGCGGCCGCTACAACGCCCGTGGTTTGCGCGTGGGTGGTCCGTACACCATCGTCATTACCAAGTCGGGTGATGGCAGCAAGACGCAGGACAATGTGTATCTGGGCCTGAATCAGGTCAACACTATCAATGCCGAACTGAATACCAATGTCACCAACTTGGATAGCGTGCAGGTAGTGGGTGTCTCGGGTGGATCTGAAATATTCAGCGCCACCAAGATGGGTTCGGGCACGAATATCGACCGCACCACCATCGAGGCGCTGCCCTCGATCGGTGGCAACATCCAGGACTTCATGCGCTTGGATCCTCGCGTGGCTTTCGTCAGCCGCGCCGAAGGCACGATTTCTGCGGGTGGTCAGAATCCGCGATACAACGCCATTTCGATTGACGGCGTATCGGCCAGTGATACGTTTGGCCTGGAAGGCAACAACATGCCGACGCGTCGCCAGCCGGTGTCGATGGAAGCCATCGAAGCGATCGACATCAAATTGTCTGGCTACGACGTCAGCTCGCCCTCGGCATCCGGCGCCACCGTCAACGCGGTGACCAAATCGGGCACCAATGATTTCCACGGCTCGTTGTATGGCACCTATCGTGACAATGGCTGGTTCGGCAAGAATCCGTTGGGCCAGAAGTTTGCGGGTTTCGACAGTGAAAGCACCTATGGCTTCACGCTGGGTGGCCCGATCGTGAAGGACAAGCTGTTCTTCTTTGCCAATTACGAAAAATTTGAACAGAAGGCCCCGGGTACGGATCTTTCCACCACCGCCCTCGGCAAGACTGGGCATGTCATTCAAGATGCCGATATCCAGCGCGCACAGAGTATTGCGCAGGGGTTTGGTATTAACGCCGGTGGCCTGAGCAGCAATGCGAATACCGACCTTGAAGAGTATGCGCTGAAGTTGGACTGGAACATCAATGACAACCACCGCGCCAGCCTGCGCTACAGCAAGTTGGAGCAGAACAAGTTGCGTGTACAGGGCATGAGCAGCAGCGGTGTCTCGCTGAGCTCGTACTGGTATACCCACCAGAAATCAGTGGAAAGCTGGGTCGGACAGGTGTTCAGTGATTGGACTGAAAATTTCAGTACTGAATTCAAGGTGTCCTACCGTGATTACTCGGCTTTGCGTGTTACCGACAGCACAGCTCCTAGCATCCGCATCTATTTTGGTGGCACCGAAGCCAACCCGAGTGGCGATTCGATCTATCTGGGTACCGAAGCCAATACCCAAGGCAACTCGCTGATTACCAAGACCTGGGATTATTACGGGTCGGGTGCGTTGACGATGGGTGATCACAACCTGAAGTTTGGCGTCAACTATAGCGACAATCAGGTTTACAACTATTTCGGCGCCAATTCCTGGGGCACTTATACCTTCTGGGGCCTGAACAATTTTGCTGCCGGCAAATACAGCAGCTACAACTACAGTGCAGAAACTGCGCCGGGTTCGATTGCCGTGAATTACCACAGCAAGAACCTTGGTTTGTTCGTGCAGGATACTTGGTATGTCAACAGCAACCTGACCCTGACTTTCGGCCTGCGTGGTGACAAACCAACCGCAACTCCCGCACCGGCTTACAATCAGGCGGCGTCGACCTACTTTGGCTACGACAACAGCAAGGTGTTCGGTGGCGGTTTCCTGATCCAGCCGCGCTTCGGCTTCAACTACACCTTCGACAGCGACCGCCAGATGCAGTTGCGCGGCGGCGTGGGTCTGTTCCAGGGCGATGCGCCGCAGGTGTGGATTGGCAATAGCTTCAACACCACCGGTTTCAACTACACCTCTTACAACTTCACCAGTTACAACGCCCTGTTCCCGTTCAACCCGGATGGCTTGCATCAAACGGTGCCGCCGGGTGGCGGCAGCGCAGGTGCACAGAACGTCAACTTTGTTGGCAATGATTTCAAATTGCCGTCCATCTGGAAGGCAAACCTGGCGTTCGATACCGAAACCGGTTGGATGGATACCGTGTTCTCGGCAGAGTTGATGGTCACCAAGGTCAACCACGGCTTGTTCTACAAGAGCTTGGGTATCGGCAAGATCAATACCCCGGGCGAAGATCCGGCCTATGCCTATCTGGGCCCGGATGGTCGTGAGCTGTATTGGAACCCCACCAAGACCGGCAAGGCGTGGGCATCTGGCGATGCACGCTATGGCCGCAATACTGCCTATAACAACGTATTCTTGATCGACAATACCGACAAGGGCGGCACGCAACAGTTGACGGTCAGCCTGAGCAAGCCGTGGAGCCGCAACAGCGATTGGTATTGGAATATCGGCTACACCTATACCCATGCGACTGAAGTTGGCCCGTTGACCAGCTCCACCGCCAGTTCGGGCTGGGGCTACCAGTACGGCTTCAATGCCAACGAAGATGTGGCCACTACCGCGCGCTACCAGATCAAGGACCGTTTCAGCGGCAGTTTGAACTGGAAGCACAAGTTCTTTGGCGATTACGAGACCCGTGCAGGTTTGGTCTACGAAGGTCGTAGCGGCCGTCCGTTCAGCTACGTCTATGTCAATGACGCCAACGGCGACACGCGTACCGCAAACGACCTGTTCTACGTACCGAAGGGCCAGGGGGATGTGCTGTTCGGAAACCTGACCAGTGCTGGTGTATTCACTGCCGATGCCGCGATGGAAACAGCGTTTTTTGATTGGCTCAGCAGCAACAAGGATCTGAACAAGATTCGCGGTTCCGTGGCGGGCAACAATGCCTTCCGTGCCGGTTGGGTCAATACGTTTGACCTGCGCCTATCGCAAGAATTGCCGGGCTTCTTCAAGGGCCACAAGTCGGAAGTCTGGGTGGACATCCAGAACGTTGGCAACCTGCTCAACAAGAAGTGGGGCAACATCATGGACTACGGTTTCTTCGCTGATGCCCGCGTAGCCACCCTGCAGGGTATTTACAACGGCAAGTACGTGTACAACTTCCGACATGCGGATACACCCACCGTTGCCAACGGTGATGCCGACGGCTTCGATCAGGGCATCTCGCAGTGGTCGGTGCAGGTGGGCTTCA
>NZ_CALMPC010000091.1:0-13617 GCF_937872235.1 uncultured Thermomonas sp. | reverse complement strand
CTGGAGCTCTGCATCAACCCAGGGTTTCTCGATAAAGCGCGTCAATTGTGCCTCGTTGATCGCGGCGATAATGGCATCACGATCAGCGAATCCCGACACGATGACCCGTGGTGTATTGGGATGACTGGCAATGGAGCGTGCCAGGAACTCGACACCGCTCATTTCCGGCATCCGGTAATCGGATACCAACAAATCGAACTGCATATCCTCGCAGCGATCAAGCGCGGCGTTGGGGTCAGTGAATACTTCAATTATCAGCGCTTCCCCCCCCAGGCGTGACGAAGGAATCGATGCGAGGTTGCGACGCAAGGCGCTTCGCTATTCCCGGGTGGATGATACATTTCTGACACGCAGCAAATCTCCCGAATCGCAGCTACGCGATGCTATCGAGAGAGATGAATTCCTGCTCTATTATCAGCCGAGGGTCGATATCATCAGCGGCGAAATCGTCGGCGCCGAAGCCCTGGTTCGCTGGCAGCATCCAGAGCACGGCTTGTTGCCGCCTGCCGACTTCATCGCGCTGGCGGAGCGATCAGGGCTGATCTCACCGCTTGGTGCACGCGTTATCCACATGGCCTGCAAGCAGCAAAGTGCTTGGCGAGCAGCTGGTTTGCGGATAGTCCCAGTTGCTGCCAATGTGTCCGGCGCACAGCTCAGCCGCGACAATTTGATACGCGTCGTACGCGAAGCGCTGGACGATAACAGACTCGAACCCGAGTGGCTTGGGCTTGAATTAACCGAAAGTGCGGCCATGCAGGACGTCACCCGGGCAATAAAGTCACTCGAAAAATTGCGCGAGTTGGGTATCAAGCTATCGCTGGACGATTTCGGAACCGGCTATTCGTCGCTGTCCTATCTCAAGCGAATTCCGATTCACAGCGTCAAAATTGATCGCAGCTTTATCACCGACATCACCCGCAGCGTTGAAGACGCCACCATCGCGCTGGCAGTCATCGCAATCGCAAGGAGCCTGGGCTTGACCTCAGTGGCGGAAGGCGTGGAGACCTTTGCCCAACTCAATTACCTCGCCCAAAATCACTGCGACGAGATGCAAGGATATTTGTTCAGTGCCCCCTTGAACTCAGAAACGTTCGCCACATTGCTACGGGAACGTCCGCGGCTGGATCGCCGACAATCTGCTGCCAGCAACGGTCGCAGCCTGCTTATCGTGGATGACGAGCTCAGCATCGGCAAGGCATTGACACGCCTATTACGTCGCGACGGATACCACATCCTGATGGCTGGCAGTGGAGAACAGGCATTGGAGATGCTTGCCATGCATCGAGTCCAGGTGATCATTTCGGATCAGCGCATGCCCGGCATGTCGGGAACCGAGCTCCTCGACAAAGTCAAGATCCTGTATCCGGATACCATCCGCATGGTGCTCTCCGGATACACCGACTTGAATGTCATCACCGAATCCGTCAACCGTGGCGCAGTGTTCCGCTTCCTGACAAAACCATGGGACGACGACAACCTGCGCGCACAGGTGCGTGATGCATTTCTGCACCATGATGGCCAAAATTCCACACCGTAAACGGCATGCCACTTGCTTGACCTGCACTTGCTGGCATGCCATTCCCACAGCCGAAATCGTGCTGCTTGAAGTCGCTCGCGATTAGGAAATCCTGTTATGCATCACGCCAGCAACGGGTTCTGCTTTTCGGTATCGAGTTTGTACATCTTGATCGCACGCGCCACGTCCTTGGCGGTGAGCTTGCCTTCTGCGGCCAGCGCTGCCACTGCGGCATGTGCCACATGCCAACGATCCACTTCGAAGTGACGGCGCAGGTTTTCGCGGGTATCGCTGCGGCCATAGCCATCAGTACCCAACACGCTGTAACGCATCGGCACGTATTCGCGGATCTGGTTGGCAAACGTGCGCACGTAGTCAGTCGCACAAATCGCCGGGCCTTGACGACCTTCCAGCAACTGCGTCACCCACGGCTTGCGTTGAGCTTTTTCGGGATGGAAGCGATTCCAACGCTCGGCATCCATGCCGTCGCGCGCCAGCTCGGTGAAGCTGGGGCAGGACCAGATGTCGGCCTTGATGCCGAAGTCCTTGTCCAGCAGTTCAGCTGCGGCGATGACTTCGCGCAAGATGGTGCCACTACCCAGCAATTGCACGCGCAAGTCGGTCTTCTTGCCTTTGCCCGCATCCTGCAGCAGGTACATGCCCTTGATGATCCCTTCCTCGCTGCCCTGCGGCATTTCCGGATGGGTGTAGTTCTCGTTCATCAGGGTGATGTAGAAATACTCATCGTGCTGCTCGGCCAGCATGCGCTGCATGCCGTACTGCATGATGGTGATGACTTCATACGCGAAGGTGGGGTCATAACTGCGCACGTTCGGGATCAGCGAGCTCTGCACGTGCGAATGGCCATCCTCGTGCTGCAGGCCCTCGCCGTTCAGCGTGGTGCGACCGGCGGTGCCACCCAGCACGAAGCCGCGCGCGCGCATGTCGCCGGCCTGCCACGCGAAGTCGCCGACGCGCTGGAAGCCGAACATCGAGTAGTAGATGTAGAACGGCAGCATCTGCAGGTCGCTGCTGCTGTAGGCCGTGGCCAGCGCCATCCAGCTGGCGAACGCGCCGGCCTCGGTGATGCCTTCCTCCAGCACCTGCCCGGCCGCATCCTCGCGGTAGAACATCAGCTGGTCGGCATCCACTGGCTTGTACTTCTGGCCTTGCGGGGCATAGATGCCCAGCTGGCGGAACAGCCCTTCCATGCCGAAGGTGCGCGCCTCGTCGGCCACGATCGGCACGCAACGCGGGCCGACCTGCTTGTCACGCAGGATGATGTTGAACATCTGCACGAACGCCATGGTGGTGCTGATCTCGCGCTCGCCGGTGGACTTCAGCAGGCGCTCGAAGGTCGCCAGTGGCGGCACGTCCAGCGGCTTGCTGGCCTTGCGGCGGCGCTGCGGCAGGTGCCCACCGAGGGCGGCGCGGCGCTCGCGCATGTATTCCATTTCCGGTGATTTCTCATCGGGGCGATAGAACGGCACCGCGCCATCTTTCAGCTGATCATCAGTGATCGGCAATTGAAAGCGGTCACGGAATGCTCGCACCGCATCGTTATCCAGTTTTTTGGTCTGATGGGTGGGGTTGAGCGCTTCGCCGGCGCTGCCCATGCCATAACCCTTCACCGTCTTGGCCAAGATCACGGTAGGCTGCCCCACCGTCTTCACCGCCTTGTCGTACGCGGCATACACCTTGTGCGGGTCGTGCCCACCACGGTTCAAACGCCAGATATCGTCATCCGACAAACTGGACACCATGGCCAGCGTTTCCGGTGTCTTGCCGAAGAAGTGCTCACGTGTGTACGCGCCACCAAAGGCTTTGCAGTTCTGGTATTCACCATCCACGGTATCCATCATGATCTTGCGCAGTTGGCCATTGGTGTCCTTGGCCAGCAGCGGATCCCAATAGCTGCCCCAGATCGTCTTGATCACATTCCAATCGGCACCGCGGAACTGGCCTTCCAAATCCTGAATGATCTTGCCGTTGCCGCGCACCGGCCCGTCCAAACGCTGCAAGTTGCAGTTGATCACGAAGACCAGATTGTCCAGCCCTTCACGGCCGGCCACGCCAATGGCACCCAGCGATTCCGGCTCGTCGGTTTCGCCATCCCCCATGAAGCACCACACCTTGCGGTCGCTCTTGGGCATCAGGCCGCGGGCCTCCAGATATTTCCAGCTGCGCGCCTGATAAATCGCCGCCAATGGGCCCAAGCCCATGCTGACGGTGGGGGTTTGCCAAAAATCCGGCATCAGCCATGGATGCGGGTAGCTGCTGATGCCACGACCATCGACTTCCATGCGGAAATTTTCCAGCTGGTCTTCGCTGATCCGGCCTTCCATGAACGCACGCGAATAAATCCCCGGCGAACTGTGGCCTTGGATATACAGCAAATCCCCCGGATGCTGATCGGACGGCGCGCGCCAGAAGTGGTTGAAGCCGACGTCGTACAAGGTGGCGGAACTGGCGAAACTGGCGATATGCCCACCCAGCGAACCGGGCTTGCGGTTGGCGCGCACCACCATCGCCATGGCATTCCAGCGAATGATCGAACGCAACCGCCATTCCAGATGCGCATCGCCCGGCATCATCGGTTCCAGATGCGGGGGAATGGTATTGATGTAGGCGGTAGTCGGCGCAAACGGCATATGCGCGCCGGCACGCCGGGTCATTTCCACCATGCCTTCCAGCAAATGGTGCGCACGCTGCGGGCCATCATGGTCGATGACCGCCTTCAGCGACTCGATCCACTCCCGCGACTCCTGCGGATCGGGGTCGTTTTGCAGCATTTCGTTGAGCCAATTCATTGCGCGCTCCATTCCCGGTTCAGTTCGAAGCGCCAGTCTAGCAAGCTCTGCAGGCAACCGAATGCTGCAGTGCAGCTCAATTTTTATTATGCCCGGGTATTTCAATTTTTTGCTGATTTCCGCATCTTCGGCTTCCCGGCTGTGCTGCAGTGGGTGTGCTAGGCGTGGCACATCCACTGAAAATGGAGGCAACAAACTGCCCATCACGCATCCCGAAGCAGATTCGGGGCGGATCAGGACTAGACGCGATACCCAGGACGATCCCCAGAGGGCGGTTCCGCATAAATCACGGACAACAAAAAAACCCCTGGAAACCAGGGGTTTAAGCGTTTTGGAGCGGGTGATGGGAATCGAACCCACGCTAGCAGCTTGGGAAGCTGCAGTTCTACCATTGAACTACACCCGCGAGCGCCGCCAGTCTAAGACCTTGCCCATTGAAGATGCAATGCGCGCGTGAACGCGCATTGCAGTACTGCTCAGAACGAGCCGCCCACGGTGACGAAGAAATTGGTGTCGTGACCGCCCTTTTGGTTGATGCTCAGGTTGCTGCCGGCGGTGACATCCATCCCCAGCAGCTTGCTGCGCAGACCGATGCCAAGGGTGCCGTAGCTGTCATCGAAGGGCACACCCGGCACTGCATAGGGCAGTGTATTGGCCATCGACTGCGACTGTGCCCACACCTGCGCCGGAGCATCCTTGAATTCATGATTCCAAGTCACGCGTGCATACGGTTGCAAGTGTTCGTTGATGCTGTAGCTGGCCTGCCAGCCTGCGCTACCCATCAGTGAATCACCGTCTTGCTTGGCAAACGCCAGCGCGCTGGATTGGGTGCTGTTTTCGGCATAACCGTCCACGCTGATGTTCTGCCACAGCAAGGACAACACCGGGCCACTCTGCCATTTGTTGTGCTTGAAGGTCCAGCCGGCGCTGACACCCGCGCTGAGGTTGGTGCCGTCCGGCGAGCCGCTATGCACGCGCACCGCTTGGCCCAAATTGACTTGGCGGTTCACCTTGTAGCTCAGCTTGGTCCAGCTCAATTGGCCATTGGCCCACAGCCCGCTGTCGCCAGCCCAGCCAGCAAACCCGCCAATACTGGCATCGGTCTGGCGGAAATCACCGCGATCAAACCCGAAGTCGAGTTTTTGCCGGCCATAACCTGCAAATGCGCCGTACACCACATTCCCGGTGTGCCAGCCGATCCCGAATGAACCGGTACCACCCAAGCCATCAAATCCGGCCGATTGATTGAAGCGCTGTTGATCGCCACGGATATCAGCCCACCATTGCATGCCCTCGCCCTTCGACATCGCCATGCTGGTGACCGTAGTCTCCACCATGGAGGCGCGTGAACGCCCCACCATCGCTGCCGAATGTGGCAACACGGCGATCTGGCGCGGCCCATCGATCATCGAGACAGCCAGATCCGCCAGCGCCTTGTGCGCACCCGAGGTCGGGTGCACGCCATCGGCAAACAGGTAGGTGTTGGCGCCATTGGGTACGGTGGATAGCGGGTTGCAGAACAACGACGAAGCACCTGCCGGCGGCGGCTGGGTCAAGCACGCTACCCCCGTCACATTGGTCAAGCCAAATGCGGCCGGGTTGGCCACGACTTCCTGCAGGAAGTGATAGGTATCTACTGGAATCACGTGCAGCCCGGCGCTGGACAAGCCGCCGAACAACGCGTTGTTGTAATTTGTCGACAGACCATGCGCCAATGCGATGCCCTGTGCACCCCCGGCTGCGGCCGACGGAGTCAGCCCCATATCCGGCAAAGTGGGCACGAGAATGTACTGCGCGCCGGCGGTTTTCAGTGCACCGATCAACCCGATTTGCGCGGCGATTGCCGGGCTGATGGTGGCGCCAGCAGCCGCTTGGCCAGCCGCATCGGCCTGGGTCGGGTTACCCCCCCCCATCAGAGTAGTGACATAGGCCGTTTGGTAATCGGTGATCGCCTGGAACACGTCATTGGCACCGCCCCAGATGGCATAAAGAGCATTGGGATCGACCGTATTGCCGGCCGCCAAATACGCGTTGTACTGGCTCACCAACGACGGGGTATAGCCCAGGCCACCTACTGAATCGATTTTGATCCGCGCGCCGCCCACGGCCCAGTTATTGCCATTGGCCTTGGCGGGGGTGGCACCGGTTGCCTTCCACGCCACATCCGCATTGCTGCGGAAGTAATCGGCCATGTATTGCGACCAGACATAACCGGGATTGGTGGTGAACTGTCCAGTCACCGACTGCGAGGCAGCAGGCAGCAACGGACGGAAGAAGCCGCCATCGGTCAGACTGTCACCAAAGAATACGGTCTTGGTAAACGGCGAATCAGGCGTGCTCTGCGCCATTGCGGGCAGCGCAACCAAAGCCAGGGCAGCCGACAGCAGGGTTCTACGCAACAGGGTTTTCATGGGTATCCTCGAAAAGTCATGGAAAGTTATGGGGAGGTGGTCGCAGCTCTGGCTCTGGTTGCGGGGCCAGCTTCGTCGTGACATACGCCCGCGAATGGCGCGCATCATTTCATGAAATCATAACGCTCTCACGCTGCGCTGCGTCACATTTTGTCAAGATCCGGCGACAATAGGCAGGTTGCAGTCCTTGTCGCGTGAGCCCCCTTGACCGATCCCTTCTCCAGCGCCGGCGCCAAGACCCCGCCGAAACCCTTTACCGTCACCGACGGCGTGCGCAAGGTGCGCAGCTTCGTGCTGCGTCAGGGCCGCTTCACCGAAGCACAACAGCGTGCGTTTGATGACCTCTGGCCGCGCTTCGGGCTGGACTACACCGGCACGCTGCGCGACTTCGACGCTGCCTTCGGGCGCAGCGCCAAGCGCATTCTGGAAATCGGCTTCGGCAATGGGCAAGCCTTGCGCTATTCCGCCCGGCACGATCCCGCACGCGACCATATTGGCATCGAAGTGCACGCCCCGGGGGTGGGGCGGCTGCTCAATGCACTGGCGGAAGACAATACGGGCAATGTGCGTCTGTACCACCACGATGCGGTGGAAGTGCTGCAACACGAGATCGCCGATGGCACGCTGGATGAGGTGCGCATCTACTTCCCCGACCCTTGGCACAAAAAGCGCCACCACAAGCGGCGACTGATCAACGATGCGTTCGCCGCCCTGCTGGTGCGCAAGCTGGCCAGCGCTGGCCGCTTGCACCTTGCCACCGACTGGCAGGACTATGCCGAGCACATGTGGGACGTACTGGAGGCCACCGCAGGGCTTTCCAACACGGCCGGCCCGCGTGGCCATGTGGCTCGCCCGTCGTGGCGGCCGCAGACGCATTTTGAAACTCGCGGCCAGAACCTTGGCCACGGCGTCTGGGATTTGCTGTACACCCGTTATTGAGACACTGCGCCACAACTCATCAGGACATTGAACGGACGGATGGACACCACCCTCACCCTTACCACCGATATGCAATGGGTGCTGGGCTTGGTGTGCTTCACCATGGTGATGTTCCTGTTCGAACGCATTCGCGCCGACGTGGTGTCACTGGTGGTGTTGGTACTGCTGGGGCTGACCGGGCTGGTGGCACCTGAAGACCTGTTTGGCGGCTTTTCCTCGGACGCGGTGATGAACGTCATCGCCACCATGATCCTGGGTGCTGGCCTCGATCGCACCGGTGCACTCAATCGTTTGGCCAGCTGGTTGCTGCGCCGTGCGCACGGCATGGAACAACGGCTACTGTTGCTGGCGCAGGCCGTGGCTGGCCTGAACTCGGCCATCATACAAAACACCTCCGCCACCGCGCTGTATCTGCCGGTGGTCTCGCGGTTGACCGCACGTACCGGCATCAGTCTGTCACGCCTGCTGATGCCGGTTTCGGCGGCCATCATCATGGGTGGCAGCTTGACCATGGTCGGCAATTCACCGCTGATCCTGCTCAACGACTTATTGGTTTCGGCCAATGCCAACATGCCCTCCGGCGCAGCATCGCTGCAGCCGCTGAAAATGTTTGCCCCACTGCCCATCGGCTTGATATTGCTGGCGGCATCACTGCTCTATTTCCATTTTTTTGGCCGCCGGCTACTCCCGCAAGATAGCCCGGATGCGGTAACACCAGCACGCACCCAGAGTTATTTCGCACGTGCTTACGGAATTGATGGCGACATTTTCGAGCTCACCGTGACCGCCGATAGCCCCCTGGTAGGCATGAGCGTGGGGGATGCCGAAAGCCAAGTGGATGCGCCGTTGTTACTTGCACTGTTGACCGGCAACGAATCGCGGCTTGCGCCGCCCGGTGACACCCGCATCTGGGTAGGCAGCGTGCTGGGCGTGATGGGCCAGCGTGATGCAATTTCCGATTTCGCACAAAAAAACTTTCTGCGCATGTCTTCGCGTTTGCGCGCGCTGGCTGACTTGTTCAATCCCAGCCGCGCTGGCATTTCCGAAGCGGTGGTGCCGCCGAATTCGACCTTCATCGGCCAACCGTCATCGAAACTCCGGCTGCGCAAACAACACGGCTTGAGCCTGCTGGCGATCAACCGCGACAAGCAGGTTTTGCGCGACGATGTGCGCAACCTCCCGATCCGCGCCGGCGACATGCTGGTGCTGCACAGCATCTGGAGCGATCTTGCCGACGCCGCCAAGAGCAATGACTTTGTGGTGGTCACCGACTATCCGAAAGACGAGCAACGCCCACACAAGTTCAAGATCGCCATGGCCATTTTTGCGATATCGATGTTGCTGGCATTGTCCTCGCGCATCCCCACTTCGATCGCACTGATGACCGGCGTGGCCGGCATGTTGGTGGCCGGTGTCTTGAAGATGGACGAGGCCTACGCCGCGATTAATTGGAAGACTGTATTCCTGATGGCCTGCCTGATCCCTTTGGGCTGGGCGATGGATAGCAGTGGCGCAGCGGCATGGGTGGCCGGCCACAGCATCGACCGACTGCCGCAGGGCATGCCGCCGTGGTTGATCGAACTGGCACTGGCGCTGTTCACCACTGCGTTCTCGATGGTGATCAGCCATGTGGGGGCAACGATTGTCATGGTGCCACTGGCGATCAACTTGGCGCTGGCGGTGGGTGGTAATCCCACGGCGTTTGCCTTGATCGTGGCATTGTCGGCGTCGAACAATTTCATCACCGCATCGAACCCGTCGATTTCAATGATCACTGGTCCTGCTGGCTACACCGCACGCGATATGTGGCGCAGCGGTGGCCCGCTGACCCTGATCTACACCACCATCATCGTGGTGATGATCAACCTGCTTTATTAAGCCGCCGCAACCAGCCGGATTTCGCCGTTTTCACACAGCAACGCCACTTTGCGCAGACTCTCGCCACGGCATGGTCCTGCCACGCAAGCCCCTTGCGGCAACGCGAAGGTGGCACCGTGCACCGCGCACACCAATTCGCCCTGCTTGCTGCGCAAAAACTGCCCCGGGCTCCAGTCCAATCGCCGCCCGGCATGTGGACAGATATTCAACCAACCTTGCACATCGCCTGCTGCATCGCGGTACAAAATCAGCGCCTCCAGTTCGCCATCAATCCAAACCTCTCGCGCATGCACACTGTCGGGCGCAAGGTCCTGCAAATTCGCCAACACTGTGCCCGCAGACCCTTCGTTTAACGAACTGCTCACACCTGCCCCACCGGTTCTGTCGATACTTGCCTCCATTGTGTCATGGCACCTATCGCCACAGGACTGCATCACGATGCCGATCTTCCAACACCGCCGTTTTCGCCGTTTCCGCAGCGTCATGTTCGACACCCCACGTCGCCCGCGCCACCCATTGCTGCGCATCGCACTAGGCGTGCTTGGCATTGCACTCTTGCTAGGATTGGTGGTGGTGGGCCTGTTTGTAGGTGCGGCGATGTTGGCCGCTGGCCTGTTGTGGCGGTTGTGGGCGCAGCGCGGCAAGCCGGTAGCGGGGCGTGCGCGTGCCGACAGCATCGACGGCGATTACCGTGTGGTTGGCAAAGCGCAACTGACCCACTGATGGACGTGATCCCGGCACCCGCGCCGCCGCGCGTTCCGGTGCGCGATCGCAGCGGCATCCAACTGGGTAGTTTTCCGGTGCATCGCATCTACTGCGTGGGCCGCAATTTTGCCGACCACGCCCGCGAAATGGGTGCCATTGCGCCCGCGTCCAAAGCCGAGCGCGGCACCCCCACATTCTTCATGAAACCGGCCGATGCCATCGTCACCGATGGTGTGGTGCCATACCCGCCGGGTACCTGTGACCTGCATCACGAAGTGGAGCTGGTGGTGGCGCTGGGCAGTGATGCGCCGCCCGGCGTATTGCCGCCAACTGCTGCCATGGGCTTGGTGTTTGGCTTTGGCGTAGGTCTGGATTTGACCCGCCGCGATTTGCAGGCAGCAGCCAAAGCCAAGGGTCTGCCGTGGGATACCGGCAAGGGTTTTGATCACTCCGCGCCGATCAGTGCACTGTTGCCTGCGGCCGAGCTGGATGCGCTGGACACGTTGCCGATCACGCTGGATGTCAACGGTGTGCGCCGGCAAGCCTCCACCTTGGATCAATTGATTTGGGATGTACCCGAGATCCTGCACGAACTCTCCAAACTCTACGCCCTCTGCGCCGGCGATCTGATCTTCATGGGCACCCCTGCTGGCGTGGCGGCACTGCAACCCGGTGATGAATTCGATGCGCGCATCGGTGATACGCTGAATGTTCACGGCAAGATTGCACCGCCTGCGTACTAGCGCTGCATCCATCCATACAGAAGGAATCGCAAATGGGAATGCTCACCGAATTCAAAGAATTTGCCATGCGTGGCAACGTGATCGACCTCGCGGTGGGCGTGGTGATCGGTGGTGCATTTGGCAAGATCGTCACCGCCCTGGTCGATAAGGTCATCATGCCGCCCATTGGGCTGCTGATTGGCGGCGTGGATTTTTCCAAATTGGCTGTCGTACTGAAAGCTGCCAGCGTGGATGCCGCCGGCAAGGAAGTGCCCGCCGTGATGCTGGCGTATGGTGAGTTCATCAACGCACTCCTGCAATTTGTGATCGTCGCGTTCGCCATTTTCATGGTGGTGAAAGTCATCAACAAATTGCACAAGCAACCCGAAGCCGCACCGGCCGCGCCCGCTGAGCCATCGGAAGATGTGCTGTTGCTGCGCGAAATCCGCGATGCGCTGAAAAAATAACTTTCGGCACAGGAACACCAGCAAGCCCCGGGCCTAGACTCGGGGTTTCCTGTTTCTGGAGTGTGCCGATGCGTGTCGCCGTTCTTGCCGCCGCCCTCGCCGTGCTGGTGTCCACGCCGCTGGCCGCCAAGCAACCCACCCGCATCAGCGATGCCGCACTGGCCAAAGCGGCGCAACTGCGCGACGCCGCCCTGACCGACCGCACCGGTTGGCAAGTCACCGAATCGCTGACCACCGAAGTCGGCCCACGCATGGCCGGCAGCCCCGCCGATGCCCGCGCAGTCGAATGGGCCAAGGCCAAGTTCAAGCAATTGGGTTATGACAAGGTGTGGACCGAGCCGGTGACGTTCCCCAAATGGGAGCGCCGCAGTGAATCGGCACACATCATCGGCGATCATGCGCAGGCACTGGCGGTGACCGCCCTGGGTGGCAGCCCCGGCGGTACGGTCGAGGCCGAGGTGGTGCGCTTTGTTTCGCTGGACGCGCTGGAAAAAGCTGCGCCCAGTTCGCTGACCGGCAAGATTGCCTTTGTCGATGTGCAGATGCCGCGCAGTCAGAGTGGCGAAGGTTATGGGCTGGGCTCGCATGTGCGCGGTGCAGGCCCGTCGGCGGCGGCCAAAGCCGGTGCGATTGGTTATTTGATGCGTTCGGCGGGCACCGACTCACATCGCAATCCGCACACCGGGATCAGCCGCTTCCAGCCGGGCATTACGCCGATCCCGATGGCGGCGCTGTCGTTGCCCGATGCCGACCAACTGGCGCGCCTGACTGCACTGGGCAGCATCCGCGTGAGGCTGGCGTTGGATTGCGGCTGGAATGGCGAGTACACCTCGCAAAACGTGATCGGCGAAATCACCGGGCGCAGCAAGCCCGATGAGGTGGTGGTGATTGGCGGCCATCTGGATTCCTGGGATCTTGGCACCGGCGCGATTGATGACGGTGCCGGCGTCGGCATCAGCATGGCCGCCGGTCATTTGATTGGCCAATTGCCCAAAGCGCAGCGCCCGGCGCGCAGCATTCGCGTGATTGCGTTTGCCAATGAAGAACAGGGCCTGTTTGGTGGCCGCGCCTATGCGGATGCGCACAAGGCGCACATCACCCGGCACCAGATTGGCGCAGAAAGTGATCTGGGCGC
This sequence comes from uncultured Thermomonas sp., assembly GCF_937872235.1. NCBI lineage: Bacteria > Pseudomonadati > Pseudomonadota > Gammaproteobacteria > Lysobacterales > Lysobacteraceae > Thermomonas > uncultured Thermomonas sp. The sequence goes on along the minus strand of NZ_CALMPC010000091.1, from coordinate 1,034 downwards.
TGGCCGCATCTACGCCTTCAATGCCAAGGTGCCCGATTACGCCAAGCCGGCCGTGGCACGGATTGCGCAAGTCCTCGCGCCACTGGGCATTGCCCATCGCGAAGACACCGAAGGCTGCGGCCCCGATACCTCCCCGTTCAATGCCATCGGCATGGCCTGCGCCGGGCTGGCGCAAGATGCCAGCAAATACTTCGACTATCACCACACCCCGGACGACACGCTGGACAAAATCGACCCGGCTGAATTGGCACAAAACGTGGCCGCCTATGTCGCGTTTGCCTATCTGGCCGCCGATGCCGAGGGGGATTTCGGTAGCGCGCTGAAAGCGCCGGAGACGGCGCAGAAGTGAGGCTACAAAACGGGGCCAATCACAGCCCCGTTTCCACTTCGAATTATCGGTTACGGCTCGCCCACTGTGCCAACAGCACTGCGGTGGCCGAAGCAACATTGAGGCTTTCCACCGCACCGCTGCCGGGGATCGATACCCGCAAGTCACAGGCCGCCGCCAGTTCCGGCGACATACCCACCGCTTCCGCGCCCAGCACATAAATCAAGCGCTGCGGCAGGGTGATGTTGAACACATCGCTGCCGCCGCGCACCACGGTAGCCGCCAACTGAAACCCGGCGGCGTGCAATTGCGCAAGACTATTGTCCTCGCGCCCCAGCCGCACCATCGGCAGCATTTCCGCACCGCCTTCGGCCACCCGCGCCGCCGCGCCGGACAGGGACAAGGTGGCGTGCTTGGGCAGCAACATGGCGCTGACCCCAAAATGCGCCGCGCTACGCAAGATCGCGCCAAAATTATGCGGATTGCCCACACCATCGAGCCATAGCGCACATTGCGGCCCCGCCGGCAGATCGCGCAGCCAGCTCGACAACGGCAGCGGCTCCTCGCGCAGCACTTCCGCAACCACGCCCTCGTGGTGCGCGCTGGCGGCAAGCTTCTGCAAATCGCCATCGTCCACCACCCGATAGCCCACGCGGTTGGCCACACACCACTTCAACAGTGGCTGCAACTGCGGAATGCGGGCCTC
>NZ_CALMPC010000090.1:0-6430 GCF_937872235.1 uncultured Thermomonas sp. | reverse complement strand
GCCGGCCAGCTGCCATTCCTTGCGCAGGTGCGCCAGTTCGGCCTCGTCCAGCGCCGACTCTTCGATGGCGGAGAGCATCCGGCCGATCTCGATCTCGTTGTCGAATTCGACCTGGTGCGGCTTGTCGACGGGCAGGCGCGCGGCCGCGGCGCGCTTGACCACGTCCTCGATCATCGCCACCAACCCCATGTGCATGCCGTCGTTGGGGTGGTAGATCCGCTCCACGCCGTAGGCTTCCAGCTCGCGGATCTCCTCCGGCGTGATGGTGCCGCCGCCGCCGGCGAACACGCGGATGTGCGCGGCGTTGCGCTCCTTCAGCATGTCCACCATGTACTTCAGGTACTCGACGTGGCCGCCTTGGTAGCTGGACAGCGCGATGGCGTCGGCGTCTTCCTGCAGCGCCGCGCGCACCACGTCTTCCACGCTGCGGTTGTGGCCCAGGTGGATGACCTCCGCGCCCTGCGCCTGGATCAGCCGGCGCATGATATTGATCGCGGCGTCGTGGCCGTCGAACAGGCTGGCGGCGGTGACGAAGCGCAGCGGGCTGCGGTGTTCGTCCAGTGCAGTGGAAGCCGTGGTTGGAAGCTGGGCGGTGGGGGTATTCATGAGACTGCGTTCACATGGGACGTGGCAATTTGCCCATTGTACCGCCCATGTGAACGCAGCCCGCTGCGTCTGCTGCTGCCCTACTTCACTTCATCAAACACGTACTCATGCTGGCCGTCGCGCACAATGAGCTGGCGCACACCAGCCTTCACTGCACCGACAAACGGGAATCCGGCGGCCACCGGGTCGATGGTGACAAACGCCAGACTACCGTCAGGCTGTGGCTGGGTCGCAACCGCAGATGCAAACGCGCCCACATCGAAGACCACTTTCCCCGGCTTGCGAACGACCTGCACATCACCCAGCGCAGCGTTGTGATAGCGCGGCGCAAGGGCGGCCAGCGCTTTGTTGTCTGCGGGCCACTGCAGCAACTTGCGCTGCGCATCGAATGCGGCGCGATTGGCTTTGGCTGTGGCGGCGGCAGCGGCCACCGCCTGCGGCTCGCCATCGAACATCAACTCCATCAGCCGCCGCTTGAACGGGCCACGTAGGTACACGCCTTCATCGGCATTGGTCAGGATCACCGCGCCCACTTTCTGCTCCGGCCACCACATCATGTTGGAATGGAAGCCGCCCAAGTCGCCGCCGTGGTCGATCACGGTGACGCCGTCACTGTTGTCCACCATCAAGGCCATTGCATAATTCTTGTCCACGCCGAGGGCGATTTGCGGCTCACGACGTTGCAATAAAGCAGCCTCCCCGATGTAGCGTTTGCCATCCGGCAGCAGGCCACGGTCGATTTCCATTTGTACATACTTGAGCATGTCGTCCACCGTGCTCCACGCCGCACCGGCTGGACGCGAGGCGATGATGGTGTCGTTCAACCCCATGCCCATGACCTGCACCTTGTGGTTGATGTCGTAACCATGCGGCGCAGCGTAGTCACCGGTTTGCGCCTTGACATAATCGAAGGTGGTGTTGCGCATGCCCAATGGATCAAATACCAGCGCCTGCATCGCCCTGTCATAGCCGGCGCCCAGCTCACTACCGGGGTACGCAACTTGGCCGCCGATATAACCCGCAGCCGCAGCCATCGGGTTGGAATACTGGAACAATTCACCAAACCCGCTGGTGGGTTGCATCGTGCCCAGCGTTGTCAGCACGCTGGCGGGGGTTTGTTTTTCGCCTTCAAACAACCACTCCATATCCTGCCTGGGCACACCAGTGCACGCGCAGATCAGGTGTTTCACCAGCACCTTGTCAGTGGTGGCGGCATCCCCCAGTTTGAAGCCGGGATACACATCTTCGGCGCGCGCATTCCAATCCAGCTTGCCGGCATCCACCAGTTTGGCCAGCATCAGCGTGGTCAACGCCTTGGTATTGGAGGCGATCATGAAGCGGGTGTCGGCATCGACTTTGGCAGGCTTGCCCAGCTGACGCACCCCGAAGCCACGTGCCATCACCACTTTGCCATTCTGAATGATGCCGATGGCGACACCCGGCACATCAAAATCCTTGCGCATCTGTTCGACAAAATTGGCCACTTGCTGCAGGCGGGCCGCATCCAATGGATGTGCACTGCGCCCGGCGAAGGTTTCACGCACATAACCCGCTGGCAGTAGTCGTTGAAAGAGTTTGCCAAACTGCGATGCGCGCTTTTCGGCGATACCTTGGTCTACATCGGCCAGGATCACCGTCCACAATTTGCCGCGCCGATAGGCCGAGGCGTTGACGACCCGCTTGGCATTCTGCGGCACGTCATAATCATAGGAACGACGCTGCTCCCAGCCATCACGCGGGGCGGCATCGGTGGCCAGTAAAAATTTCGGCGCCATGCCCAATGCCTGCCATGCCTGCGCTACGGCGTCATCCGCGCTGCCAGCCGTCGCATCCACAATCACCAAGCGCGAGCCGTCAGCTTCGGGCGGGGTCAACACCACGGCATTGCCGCGTTGCTCGCGTGTCCAACCCTCGGGAAGAATAAACGTTGTCCCACGCGGTGTTGTGGCCGGTTGATCAGCCGCTGCCGTCGCAGCTTGCGGTGCAGGCGCAGCTGCGACCGAGATCGACATCGGGAGTGCCGTGGAGATCGAGAGTCCGATCACCAGCGCGGTGTGCTTGAACATTGGGCGCATTGCAATTCTCCGGAAAGTGGGCAGGTATGGCGCGGTAGCGACGCGTGGTGAAGCAATGCAATTCCAATTCAACGGTGCCTATTGGCAAACGTGGTCAGCATGCCACGCAGGCCATCCACCATAATGTGGCATGCTGGAGTCACTATTTCTGGTGACCCTACATGACCCGCCACGCGCTGCTGTTGCCTCTGCTGATCGCCCTGTCCGCCTGCTCCACGCCGGCCACTGTCAGCGATGTTGCGCCACAGGTGCTTGTGCTGGGCGAAGTGCACGACAACGCCGCAGGTCATGCTGCGCGCGTGGCCTTGCTGCAGGGCAAACTTGCCGCCGGCTGGCGCCCTGCGATTGCGATGGAGCAGTTTGATACTGATCAGCAACCTGCGCTGGACACGGCAATGCGCGAATGCGCCGATGCCGCTTGCGTGATTGCCAAAGTGGCTGCGGCCAAGAGCAGCTGGACATGGGAGTACTACACACCGGTGATTGCGCTGGCATTGCAATACAAACTGCCACTGTATGGTGCCAATTTGTCGCGCGGCGATGCGTCCAAGGTCGTGAAAGATGGCTTTGCCGCCGCGCTGCCGGCCGCTCTCATCGCACATTATTCGCTGGACACTCTACCCAGCGGGGTGCTGGCTGCACAGGAAAACGCAGTGCGTGACAGTCACTGCGGCGCACTGCCGGAAGCACTGGTCGGCCCGATGGCCAAGGCGCAGATCGCACGCGACGTGGTGATGGCGCAAACCCTGCGCGCGCACGCCGCCACTGGCATCGTCCTGATTGCCGGCAACGGCCATGTGCGCAGCGATATCGCGGTGCCGTTCTGGCTGCATCGCGATGGCTTGCGCGTGCACTCCGTGGGCTTTCTGGAACCCGCTACCGATACCACCGCCTTCGATGACATCAGGTACATCCCCGCCAGCACCCGTGCGGATCCGTGCGTGGGCTTCAAAACCGGCAAGCCGGCTGGCTAGCGCGGCTCGAAACTGACGCTACGCGTCACACTCTGCCGCCAAAGCAAGGCAAATCAGCTCTTGGCTGTATGGCACGGGAGTTGCTTTGGCTTGTTGGGCATGGACAGCCCGTTCCCCCGTCGAGCCAGTCGCCACGCCTTGCCAACCCTCTTGTTGGCCATGTGCGCACTGCTGAGCATCCCCGGGCAAACGCAATCGGCGGGCACGACTCCATCACAACCACCACAATCGCCGCTTGGCTGGATGCCGCCTGACGTATTCGGTACCGGTGAAGGCCTGCCAGATCCCACCGTCAACAGCATTGCAAGCCTTCCGAATGGACAAGTGTGGATGGGCACCATGCAAGGCCTGGCACGTCAGGATGGAGCGCGCCTGACCCATATCAATGGACTGCCGGGAATGAATGGCCGCGCCGTTCACAGCGTGGCCACCAGCACAGATGGCGATGTCTATGCGGCCTATGAAAGTACCGGGATATTCCGGTTGCAGCACGGCGTTTGGGCATCGCTGGGCTCGCCGTTCGGTGCACAGCGCAGCCGCCGTATTCGTATCATCGAGGTCAATGGCGAACAACGCATTTATGCCACTGGTGACGGTGTGGCGCGCTGGGTTGGGCAACACTGGCAGCACCTGCCGTTGCCAGTAGACATGCAGGGCTATGAGATTTTCGATATCGCCGTGCAAGCTGCCTCCGACAATCAGCCGGAAACCATATGGCTGGGGAGTTTCGGTGCTGGGCTATTGCGTTGTATCACTGGGCAAGCCTGTACCCGGGTAAAGATTACCGGCGCAGGGCCACGCACCAATGAAGTTCGCAGCCTGCTGCTACAGCCGCGCGAGGATGGCCAACAAACACTCTGGGTGGCGATGCTGGGTGGCGGTGTTGCCCGCTTTCAGGCAGGTGTGTGGACCCGCTGGAGTACCGCCAATAGCAGCTTGCCGAGCGATTTCGTGAACGATCTCGCGCAGGTCAAGCCGGATCCATCACATACCGAGATTTGGGCTGGTACCCGTGGTGGTTTGGCGATGATGAGCAATGAGCAAGTGTGGCGTACTGACCGCACGGCCAGTGCGCAGACCCAGCAAACTTCGCGCATTCGCAGCATCAGTACGCACACAACCAGCCAAGGCCAGCCGACGGTTTGGGTGGGTACCGATGGTGGCGCGATGCGCATTCCGCTGGCCGGGCCATGGCAAGTGATCAGTACATTGGGGAATGACGCCAACGGAATTTGGGGTCTTTGGGTCGAGTCGGTGGAGGATGGCCAACAACGCGTATGGCTGGCGACCGATGGTGACGGTGTGGCGCGTCTTGAACATGGCCAATGGCAGCACTACGGCAAGGCGGAAGGCATTCCCAATCAAACTGTGCGCAGCGTGCTGAGGGTGCCCAATGGCAGCAAGCAGGGCTCGCTCTGGATTGGCACCTGGGCCGGCCATGTCCTGCGCCTGCAAGGGGACCACTTCATCGAAGTCGCCACGCCATGGCGCAAGCAGGACGATGAATCTGCCAGTTTGATGTTGGCTGACAACAGCGACCTGTGGGCCAGCTCACGCACGCAAGGAATTGCACATTGGAATGGCCGCGGATGGGATTGGATGCCGGCCGGGCACGAAGCGCCCAACCGCATCTATGCGGCGGTCAAGCTGGGGCAGGATGTGTGGTTCAGCACCCTTGAACGCGGGTTGGCACGCTTGCGCGCCGGGCAATGGCGCTATTTTCAATCCAACATCGGACTCCCGCAGGACACCTTGTACGACTTGCGTGTAATTACGGTGGATGGCCACCCCCAGCTATGGACAGGAAGTAATAAGCATGGCTTGCTGCGGATCGATGTCAGCGATCCCGATCAGCCGCGCCTGATCACCCAGCCAGCCTTGCCTACGCTGCCCATTCCGCTGGTGTACGGCGCATTGCAGGATGGCGCGGGTGATGTATTGGTATGCACCGACTATGGCGTCTTTTTGTGGCGCGCGACGGCCACCGGTTACACCTCCACTGCCTACCATCGGCAAGATGGCTTACCGCATGACGAATGCAATGGCAGCGCCATGCAAAAAGATGCCAATGGCAGGGTGTGGATCGGTACCGTTGGCGGCGCCGCCGTTTACACCCCTTGGCGCAATGCTGCGCGCAAGCCATCGCAGCTCATCATCAGCGACCTGATGGTCGATGGCAATCCCATCGCCATGCGTGGCGGTGTAATTCAACTCCCGAAGCGAGACAGCAGCCTAGAGCTGAAATACAGTCTGCTGACTGGTGAGAAAGAAGCCGCATCACGTTATCGCGTGCAGTTGTCGGATGTTCCAGCCAAGCGTGACCCTTGGGGAAACGCCGACTCGCATGTGCTGGCACGTCTGCCCAGTGGACGTCAGCACGTGCGTATTGAAGCGATGGATTTTGCCGGAACGCTGGCCGCACCGATCGAGCTGACCGTGGATGTGCCCTACCTGTGGTGGCAAACGCCGGTGGCGCGCACTTTGATGGCGATGTGCTTGCTGTTGCTGTTCTGGGCTGTGTTGCGCTTGCGCTTGCAGCATCTGCGCAAACAGGAAGACTTGCTGCGCGAGATGGTGAAACAGCGCACTGCGCAATTGCAGGCCAGCGATGGCGCACTGCGCAAAGCCAATGATGACCTGCATCGCTTGTCCTATACGGATGCCTTGACTGGGCTGGCCAATCGCCGCCGCCTGTTTGAAGCGCTGACTAGTCAGTTCCGCAATGATGACCTGCATCGCTTGTCCTATACGGATGCCTTGACTGGGCTGGCCAAT
>NZ_CALMPC010000089.1:0-3451 GCF_937872235.1 uncultured Thermomonas sp. | reverse complement strand
TGACCACCGCCACGCGGGCAAAATTCTTGGCAGCGCTGCGCAGCATCGCCGGACCGCCGATGTCGATGTTTTCCACCGCATCGGCCAGTGTGCAATCGGCGCGCGCGGTTACCGCTTCAAACGGATACAGGTTGAGCACCAGCAAGTCGATTTTGCCGATCCCGTGTGCGGCCATCACCGCGTCGTCCAGGCCTGCACGGCCCAGCAAGCCGCCGTGCACCAGCGGGTGCAGGGTCTTGACCCGGCCGTCCATCATTTCCGGAAAACCGGTCACGTCGCTGACGTCTTGCACGGCAAGTCCGGCATCGCGGATGGCGTTGGCGGTGCCGCCGGTGGACAGCAATTCCACGCCGCGCTGCGCCAGCGCCCTGGCGAGTTCGATCAGGCCGGTTTTATCGGAAACGGAGAGCAGGGCGCGGCGCACGGGCACGGCCGAGCCGTCGAAACGGGGGGCAGTCATGGGCAGGCACAACAGTGGGGAAGCCGCAATTATAGCGGGCTGCGGCGCTGGCCTCAGACGGACAGACCGTAGTCCTTGAGTTTCTTGCGCAAGGTGGCGCGGTGCAGGCCGAGCATGGCCGCAGCGCGGCTTTGGTTGCCATCGCAATGCTTCAATACCTCCGCAAACAGCGGAATTTCCAGCTCGCGCAGGGCGATGGTGTACAGATCATCGGTGTCGCAGCCATCCAGATCGCGCAGATAGCGGCGCACGGATGTGGCGACATGCTCGCGCAAGGGTGCGCGGCCGGTGTCCTGGCGTTGGTCTTGAAGGTTCAACGAAACTCCCTCGGTACTGCGCGCATCGGTAACTGGCAGCCGTTGCGGCGGAGGGGAAGTCTAACGCGATGTGCGGGGTGACGGTGTGTGCTGCTGCGCATTCAGTGAAAATAATTTTTGCCGATGCGGTGTCTGCATACGATTGCAGGGATCGCATGCTTGAAATGCCAATGGCAATGCAACTCAATCAAAGCGGAAATCGAAGGCCACCACATCGGGTGCGGGTTCAACAATATCGAATGCGATTTGGCTGGCTTGATTGGGCGCAAGCTGTGCCACATGCGGTGTCTTGCCCAAGTATTCGGTCGGCAGAAAGCGACGGCTGCCCAAGCTGCGGCCATTGACATCGGTCAGACTCAACACCAGGGCTGGCCATGCTTGCGGCCACGCCGCGTCGTTGCGAAAGCTGGCCTGCACGCGCAGCACTCGCGGGTGCTGCGGAAGTGCGATCACATCGCGCGACAGCATGCTGAACGCGGCCGGTTCATGCCAGGCGGGGAGCTGGCAATGCAAGAGCCTGCAAGTTGCTTCCAGCGTCGGCCGCAGGCCAGCATTGGCCGCCAACACATCGCGTTGCAGCCAGCCCAGTTGCAGCAGCAAGCCCAATGCCAGTGCACCCAGCCACACCCACTCACTGCGTCGCCGCGGGGGTGTCTTCGGGGCATTCCCCAACACGAAACTCGGGGCGTGGTTCATGCGATCACCGGCGTGGAGTTGCGGACACCGTCGATGCGCACCCAGTCGTCATCACGTGCGACGTGCAGGCGATCAAACCACGGCGCAAAGCGCAGCAGCAGCTCATCTTCTTGCCCACTCAAAATGCCCGACATGGCGATGCGGCCGCCGTTGGCGACGCGTGCCGCCAAGGTTTCGGCCAAGGCATCCAATGCAGTGGCGAGGATATTGGCGACGACGATGGGATAGCGCGCAATCGGTTCGTCTTGTGGCAAAAACACATCAATCTGCACGCCGTTGCGCTGTGCATTGTCGCTGGTGGCGATGATGGCCTGGGGGTCGTTGTCCACACCGACGGCACGCGCCGCACCCAGTTTCAGTGCGGCCAAGGCAAGGATGCCGCTGCCGCAACCAAAGTCGAGTACCGGTTGTGCTTGCAATACGCCGCTGGTCGCCAAATCATCCAGCCAGCGCAGGCACAGCGCGGTGGTGGGGTGCGTCCCCGAACCGAATGCCAGGCCGGGATCGAGGCGGATGATGGCGGCGTCGGCGGCGTCTGCACCCTCGGGGAGTGCGTGATTCCACGGCACGATGAAGGTGCGCTGGCCAAACTGCATCGGGTGAAAGGTGTCCAGCCATGCGCGTTCCCAATCCTGATCCGGGATGATTTCAAAGCGCGCCTGCGACCAGTCCAGTTCGGGGTCGAAAGCTTCCAGCGCGGCCAGCAGCAGCAGCGGGTCAACATCGACGGGAAACAGTGCGGTCAGGGTCATGTCATCCCATAGCGGCAACTCGCCCACGCCGGGTTCGAAAATGGCCTGCTCGTCGGCAGCATCCAGATGCGCGTCCTGCAAGGTCACGGCGAGTGCCCCCACATCTTCCAGCGCGCGATCCACGCGCGGGTGCAGGGCTTCGGTACAGGGCAGCGAGAGTTGCAGATAAGGCATGGAAAAATGGGGCGGTGATGGCCGCCCCATTCTCGCAGCTTCAGTGGCCCGCGGGCGAACTCAACCGCCCAAAATGCCTTTCAGCAGGCCTTTCATCCCCGGCCGCTTCTGCGGCTGTTGTGGCTGCTGGCCGTCACCTTGATCTTCCTGCATCTGTTGGCTGCCGCCGAAATTCATCCCCAGCATGGAAAAGGCGGTGGATTTGGCGCGCAGGCGCACGCTCCATTCCGGATTCCATGGCTGTTTGGGGTCGGCCGGCTTGGGCGGATAGGTGATCCAGCTTTCCGGGCCGTAGGCGGTCATCATCAAGATACTGGGAACCGGCTGGCCGCCACCTTGGCTGGCAAAGATGCCTTTGGGAATGGTGCAGTTGGTGGCTGCGGCCGACATCAGGACTTTCTGTTTCTGCCATTTTTCGATCTGGCTGCCGCTGAGATAGGCATGCAGCTCGCTGCCGGCACCGGGCACGTCGGCGCTGCTCCAGATCACCATTTCGATAGAGCTTTGACTCTTCATGTTGGTGTGCACGCCGGTGATGAAATACCCGCGTGCGCGGCTGACCGACGGCCAGCTGAGGTCGATCGCATCGGTCAATTCGCCTTGCGAGCGCAGCATCAACTTGGGCATGAAATCGGCGTCTTGCTGCACCTGGAATTTCATCGACGCCGGAATGCCATCGCCGGTGATTTGGTGATCGCCGGCCAAGCGCGCACCGCTGGGCACTTGCTTGCCGTATTGGCGGTTGGGCCAATACACGTAGCCGGGCTGCAGGTCGATGTCGCGATCGGGCACATACAAGCCCTTGGACAGACTGCCGCTGCTTTGAACTTCAATCCCCTGCATGCCGGCCATGCCAGCCCGCGGGTCGACCGTCTTGTTGCCACCTTTGACCTTGAACGTGGCTACTTTGGGTTGGCCCGGACGCACCGTGGCACTGCAGCCCCAGTATTCGGAAATCTTGACCTCGATATCGGGCACCTTGCCGGGGGTGCTTTCCCCCTTTTCAGAGTGGCTGGGTTCGACTGGAATCAAGGTCAGCGATTTGCCGAGAT
>NZ_CALMPC010000088.1:0-5596 GCF_937872235.1 uncultured Thermomonas sp. | reverse complement strand
ACGCCGACCAGCCAGGGTGGGGCCGGTTGGGTGTTGCGGAATGCAAAGCTGCGGTCGTACCAACCGCCGCCCATCCCCAAGCGGTGGCAGTGCGCATCAAACCCGACCAAGGGCAGCAGCACCAGCGTCATTGCGTCGGCGCGCAATGCCGCGTCGGGGCTGATGTCGGGTTCGGGGATGCCGTAGCGGTTGGTCACCAACGAATCGCCCGGGTGCCACGGCGCAAAGCGCAGCGTACCATCGGGGTGCAGGATCGGCAGGCAATAGATCCAGCCCTTGGGCAGGCCCAATTGCAAGGCGTGCAAGCCGATTTCGCCATCCATTGCCCAATAGCCGGCCACATAACCACCGGCCGACGGGTCTGTTTGCGCCAGCATCGGCAGCGCCAGCAAGCGTTGGGCGAGGGCATCGGCGGCGGCAATGCGCTGCGCGGCCGGCAGGCTGCGGCGCACTTCACGCAATTGGGCACGCAGGGTTTTGCGCAGCATGGCGCGGTTGGAAGGCGGGCTCACGCGGCAAACGCCTGCAGCAAAAGGGGGGAATGTCTCCGCTGTGGCGATGCGAGCGAAACGACCTTGAACCCGGGGTTCAAGTGGGAACGCGTGGCGGCCATTGGGCTTTCCGCATGAAGCGGACTTGCACTCCCGGCAACCAATGCGTCCCCGTGGTCGTCATTAAGGGACAAGGCGAATGTTGCGCGCGCCGTCGCTCACAGCAGAGGACATCGCCAGTATAGCTGGCGATGTCGATTAGTGAAGCAGAAAGGTGGGCTGCGGACTTGAGTGGTTCAGCTTGCCGCCAGCAGCGCATCCAGTTTGCGATTGGCATCATCCAGCAGGGCGAAGGGATCGCCGCTGCGCGCTGTTGCCGGCGTTTGGCTTTGTTGCAATTCGTGCGCCAAATTGAGCGCGGTCAGCACCGCCAGCCGGTCGGGGGCCACCATCTTGTTGCCGCCGCGCAGCTCGCGCATGCGCGCATCCAGCATGCGTGCCGCTGCGGTGAGCGAATCGCGTTCATCATCGCTCACGCCCACGGTGTATTCGCGGTCCAGAATACGGACGGTGACCGGCTCGCTCATGTGTGTTGCTCCAGCGATTTCAAGCGGCCAATCATCGCTTCCACCCGGCTGCGGGCTTGTTCCTGCTTGCTGAGTAGGTGTGCGCGCTCGCTGCTCATTTGCTCTATTTGCTGGCGCAGGCTGCGGTTTTCGTCGTGCAGACGTTGCGTGCGCACGGCAAGCAAGTCGATGCGTGCCAGCAGTTTGTGCAATTCAGCATGCAGGTCGCGGTTTGTCATCTGCCCACATTAGGCAGGTGGCAGTGCTTGGTCAAGATGCGTGGTGGGCTGTGCCAACGCGTGCCGAGCAGTGCGCTGCTGAACATCAAGAATAAAGCGCAGGCAGGCGTCGGCCTCCAATGGAGGAGAAATCAGATAGCCCTGCGCAAGATCACAGTGTTGTTGTTGCAAGAAGGTGAGTTGCTCGGGGGTTTCCACGCCCTCAGCGACCACAAGCAAGCCCAGTGAACGGGCCATTGCGATGATGGTGGTGGTGATGGTGGTGTCTTCGCTGTCGCCGGACAATTGCAGACCGTCGACGAACGCTTTGTCGATCTTCAGGGTATTGATCGGCAGACGATGCAGATAGGCCAGCGACGAATAGCCGGTACCGAAATCATCCACCGCAATCGACACCCCCATCTCCCGAAAGGCTTGCAACCGCTCGGTAGCCACATCGGCATTTGCCATCAGCACGCTCTCGGTCAACTCCAATTCCAATGCACTGGGCGGCAAATGACTTTGTGTGAGCGCGGCGTGGACGGTTTGCGTCAGATCGCTGCGCAGAAACTGAAGCGCCGATACGTTGACCGACACCGAGAGCTGCGTGCTGACACCGGCACGCTGCCAGGCGGCTAGTGTGCGACACGCTTCTTGCAACACCCATTCGCCAATGGGAAGAATGGCACCGCAGTCTTCTGCCAACGGGATGAATTGATCGGGTTGGATCGAGCCATGTTCAGGGCTATCCCAACGTAGCAATGCTTCCACTGCATCGATGCGGCCGTCGGCCAGCACTTGCTGCGGTTGAAATACCAATCGCAATTCGCCGCGTTCCACCACGCGCCGCAGCGAGCTGATCAGATGTGCGCGTCTGCGCAGATCCACGGCCATGCTGTCGGTGTAGCACATGCAGGTGCGTTTGCCGGCAGCCTTGGCGTGATACATCGCGGTATCGGCGTATTTAAGTAGATCGGTGGGCACCTGCGCATGCTCGGGGAACAGGCTGATGCCGATCGAGGGCGTGATGGTGAATTCGAAGCGGTCATCCAGCCGCAGCGGCGCATCAAATGCAGTCAGAATGCGTTGTGCACATGCTTCAGCCTCGGAAGCATCGTGCAGATCTTCCAGCAGTGCGGTGAATTCATCGCCGCTGACCCGTGCAACTGTGCGCTCCGCACCCACGACGTCCTGCAAACGCTGTGCTGCTGCGCGCAACACGCGGTCACCAGTGGCGTGGCCCAGCGAATCGTTGACGTCCTTGAAGTTATCCAAATCAAGAAACAGCAGCGCCAATTTGTTGCCCTTGCGGCGTGCGTTGACGATGGCGCGCGACAGGCGTTCGGCCAGCAAGGTGCGATTGGGAAGGCCGGTCAGGGTGTCGAAATTGGCCAGGTAGCGCAGCTCTTGCTCAATCCGGTGGCGCTCGGTGATGTCATTGGCCACCAGCACATACAGCGGGGCGGCAGCGCCCGATTGCTCGATCTGGTTGCACTGCATTGCGCACAGCACCACGCTACCGTCCTTGCGTTGCTGCCACATGTTGCCCACCCAGCTGCCGTTGTTGCGTACGGCATTGCGGACATCTGCATAGAATTGGGGGTCATGGCGGGTGGAGTTGATCAGCGCTGCATCTTCACCCACCACGTCTTCAGCGGTATAGCCTGTCATTTGACTGAACGCCGGGTTGACGGTCACGAAGTGAAATTGCGCATCCAGCACGGCGACTGACTCGGCCATGCTGTGCATCACCTTGGCGGCAATTTGGCGTTGGCTTTCCAACTCTCTGAGTGATTCGACATTGCGCGCCGTGCCGGCGATACGTACCACCCGGCCATCATCAGAATACTCAACTGCGCGGCCGCGTAGCAGCATCCATTGCCACTGCCCGGCGTCCCCTAGCATGCGATGTTCGGAGAGGAAAATCGCAGACTTGCCCTGCAAATACTCGCGCAAGCGCTGCAGTACATCCTGCAGATCGTCAGGATGGATTTGTGGGTTGCTGTCGAGGATGCTGTACACCACCAAGTCGTTGGCTTGGTCTGGCAGTACCCGAGTGGTTTCCAGTTCTCGTGAGCGCAAGTCGTACTGCCAGTACAACTCGTTGGACGCCCACAGTGACAGGCGCAGGCGCTGTTCACGTTCATGGGTCTCCGATAGATGTTCGCGTTGCACGCGTTCGCGGCGACGGTAATTGATTAGCGTTGTGCCGGCCAGCACCAGCACCAGAGCGACCAAGACCAACAACAAATAGTGGCTGCCCGGCAAGTTGCCAGAAACCGCAACCGCAGGCACTGTCGCCAGCGTACGCTGTGCGCTGCCAAGGATTGTTCCTGCCGCTGAAAACAGCTCTTTCCCCATGTGTCGAGTGTAGACCAAGGCAACCGGAAGACAACAAGCCGGGGCGGCGATTGCTACACTCGCATCTCCCTTCGCCGAGATTGTGTGCGTGAGCGAGAACGAGTTGCCGGGCTGGACCGAAGTGGCGCAAGCCGCAAATCGACTGGCGTTGGCCAGCAGCCCTGCCGAATTGCATGGCAGCCTGTGTGGTTGGCTGGCGGCGGGCGGTGCGGATGTGGCCGATTGGCCAGCACAGGTGATGGTGGATTCGGCCTTGTCCACACCGGTGGCTGGGGATGCGCTGGATCGCTTGCGCAGGGCCAGCGTTGAGCAGTTGCGGGATCCGGACTTCGGCTTCCAAATGCTGCTGCCAGAGGACGCTGCCGTCAGTGTGCGTGCGATGGAGTTGTTTGCGTGGTGCCGTGCTTTTTTGGGCGGGTTCGGGCTGGCTTTGGGCCAAGCCACCTTGTCCGAGGAAGCGCAGGAGGCCTTGTCCGATCTGGCCAATCTGGGCGGCGCGCAGCTGGATGAGGGTGAGCAGGACGATGACGAGGAGGCCTTGGCCGAAATCGAGGAATACCTGCGCATGGCGGTGTTGTTGCTGCACGCAGATTGCGTACTGGGTAGCCAGCAACGGCAGCGTCTGCACTGATGGAGTAGCTTGCCGGTGAGTGATCGCAAGCATTTTGCACGGCGACGCCAACAGCTGATGCAGGCGGCAGGGGAGGGATCGATCCTGATTTTGCCGGCTGCACCGGAACGTGTGCGCAGTCGCGACACGTATTATCCGTATCGGCAGGATTCCGATTTTTGGTATCTGACCGGCTGTGATGAGCCAGAAGCGGTACTGGCCTTGGTACCGGGGCGCAAGCATGGCGAGGCGATTTTGTTTTGCCGCGAGCGCGACCTTGAGCGCGAAGCCTGGGATGGCGCACGCTTGGGGCCGGAGCGTGCGATTGCGGTATTGGGTTTGGATGATGCCTACCCGATTGCGGATATCGACGACATCCTGCCCGGTTTGCTGGAAGGCCGCCGGCGCGTGCATTACCACCTTGGCCGCGATGCCGACTTTGACCTGAAGTTGATCGGCTGGATCAACCGTGTGCGCGCCCAGGTGCGACAGGGCGCGCAACCGCCGCAGGAATTCCTTGAGCTGGGACATTTGCTGGACGAGCTGCGTTTGTTCAAATCGGCCGATGAGCTTCGCTTGATGCAACAGGCGGCGGAGATCAGTGTCGAGGCGCATCGTGCTGCGATGCGCGCTGCGCGAGTGGGCATGCATGAGTTTGAATTGCAGGCAGAGTTGGAATACGTATTCCGCAAGCATGGCGCACAACCTGCGTATGCCAGCATCGTGGGCAGCGGTGCCAATGCTTGTGTGCTGCACTATCGCGATAATGCGGCGAAATGCCGCGACGGCGAGTTGGTGCTAATCGACGCCGGTGCCGAATACGCTGGCTATGCGGCGGACATCACGCGCACGTTTCCGGCCAATGGACGTTTCAGCAAACCGCAGCGTGCGCTGCATACGCTGGTGTGCGCGGCACAAGCGGCTGCATTGGCACAGGCGCGTCCGGGTGTGCCTTACGAGGCTGGTCACGACGCGGCAGTGGCCACGCTGGCAGAGGGTTTGCTGTCGCTGGGCTTGCTCAAGGGCAGGCTGGAAAAGGTGATTGCCAATGGCGATTACAAGCGATTTTATCGGCACAAGACCGGGCACTGGCTGGGGCTGGATGTGCACGATGTGGGCGAGTACCGCATCGATGGCGCATCGCGCCTGTTGGAGCCGGGAATGGTGTTCACCATCGAGCCTGGCGTGTATATCCCGCCCGACGACACGTCGGTTGCGGCGCAGTGGCGCGGGATTGGTATCCGTATTGAAGATGACGTGTTGATTACCCGCGAGGGTCACCGGGTGTTGACCGCTGCGCTGGAACGCAGCGCAGAGGATGTAGAGGGGTTGATGGCGGGCTGATCTCGC
>NZ_CALMPC010000087.1:0-42050 GCF_937872235.1 uncultured Thermomonas sp. | reverse complement strand
ATCCGAACGCTGACCCAACGGGTCATGCAGGGATTCCAGGTAGTACTCCAAGCTGGTCAGCGCGTCGGCCAGAGTATCTAGTTGGCGTCCACTGGGAACGCGTTTGCGGTCAATCAGCTCGGCTTGTGTATAGACCTGCAGGGCTTGCAAGTAATCTGCGGGGACGTCTTGCTGCACCATGTGCAGCACCCCGGCAACCTCTGCCAACAGGCGCGGCACCGAGGCAACGTGTGCGTGATCCCAATTGGTTTCGACAAAAGCTATGAAGGCATTGCGCACTTCCGCAAAATTGCCGATGGTGGCCTGAGTCAGTGCCCCCATGACCTTGCTTGATTCCTGCGCCAGCAAATCGCCGCTTTCAGCACCGCTACCCAAATGCGCAACTTGATCATCCAGCGAATGATCGATGTAAATCAGCGCGCCAGCCACGTCCAGCAGGTCACTTTCCTGCAATGCGCGCTCGCCGCTGGCAATGGCCTGCACAACTGCGCGCTGCTCTTGCACCACACCGCTGGCGCTGCTCAACCCCAACATACCCAAGGTGTCGCCAATTCGATCCAGCGCTTCGGCCTGCGGCAGCAGATCTTGCACATTTGCGCGATTGCCGCGCAGATACAGATCCAGCGCGTCTTTGACCTTCAGCAGGTCTTCCTTGATCGCGGAAGACACGGTATCCAGCAGTGCACGGTTGCGCCCGGCCAAGCTGCCGCGTGCATGTTCGATTTCGGCATCGCTGGGCGCGACCAGCAAGCTGGGCAATTGGTCTTGCAACATCGGGGCAGCCCCGTGTGCGGCGCGCAGATCGTTGATCAGCGGCAGCAACACGATCGGAATGTCGCGATGCCCACCCTGCAAACGCTCCAGATAGTCCGGCAACTGCACCAAACCGCGCATCAGCGCAGCCAGGGCATCATCTCGATTGGGCGTGGCCGCTGCTTGCAATGCTGCTGCCACCTGCTCCATTTCCACCGACACCATGGTGGGTGCCTGCAATTCAAGCATCCGCAAGGTGCCCTGCACTTGGTGCAGATACCCCATGCACGCCTGCATCGAATTTTCACCGTTGGGGGCGTCGGCGAACGCTTCGAGCTCGATCCTGGCCTGACGCAAGGCCTCATCGATCTCGGGTTTTACCCAACCCAACGCGGTATGGTCGATGGCGTCTCGCTGTGCCGTGGTCATGACGAGGCTCCGCTAAATCCAAGCAAAACGATTCTGCCCTGAAGGATGCTGTTCATCCTGATCCTTGTCTCAATCGACGTCAGGCAGGCAGCTTGAAGTCGGCGACCGAACGGCGAAGGTCGGCGGCAAGCTGCGCCAGATTTCCAATGGATGCCGCAGTCTGGCTGGCACCTTGTGAGGTTTGTGCGGTGATCGACTGAATCGTGTTCATCGCTTGGGTGATATTGGTTGCTGCCGAGGATTGCTCCTGCGCAGCCACCGAAATCCCTTCAATCAATCCCGACAAGTCGGATGACACCTTTTCGATTTCGCCCAGTGCAGTACCGGCGTCTTCGGCCAAACGGGCACCGGCTACCACTTCCGATGTGGTTTGTTCCATCGAGCTGACTGCTTCGTTGGTATCGGCCTGAATGGTTTGCACCAGCGATTCGATGCGCTTGGTGGCGCTGGAAGAGCGTTCCGCGAGGCGTTGCACTTCGTCGGCCACCACCGCGAACCCACGGCCGGCTTCGCCGGCCGAGGCCGCCTGAATTGCCGCGTTCAACGCCAGGATGTTGGTCTGTTCGGAAATGTCATTGATCAGTTCCACGATCGAGCCGATTTCCTGTGAGCTTTCACCCAGTCGCTTGATGCGCTTGGAGGTTTCCTGAATCTGGTCGCGAATGCTGTCCATGCCGGCAATCGTCTGCCGCACCACGCCCGCACCGTTGGTGGCGATCTGCACGGAGCGGCGCGCCACCTCGGCGGAGTCGGCGGAGTTGCGCGACACCTGATTAATGCTGGTCGCAATTTCACTGATTCGACCGGACGCGGAGTTGATTTCCTGCGCCTGATGCTCCGCGGCGTCGGCCAGATGCATCGCGGTAGCCTGGGTTTCCTGCGCACTGGCCGCGACCTGCACCGAGGTGTCATTAATCGTGGCCACCAAGGTACGCAACTGTTCGACGGCGAAATTGATGGAGTCCGCAATCGCGCCGGTCATGTCTTCAGTCACGGTCGCCTTCACGGTGAGATCGCCTTCCGCCAGCGAACCCATTTCGTCCAGCAGGCGCATGATCGCCTCCTGGTTACGGTCATTCAGTTCTTTGGTGGTCTGGTAGCGTACGCGCTGGGCACGCCCCAGTGCCCACAGCAAGCCGACGATCGAGAATAGCGCCACCGCACCCGACAGGATGCTGACCCAGACGCCACCGATGACGCTGGTGTCCTTCAATGAGCCAAACGAGGTGAATGCCGCAAACAGGCCCTCACTGTCGGACAACAACTTGTCCGAGCCTGCGGCAAGGGCGCTGGCCGACGCCTGCGCCACGATCAGACGCTTGGAGTCCCCCACGATCGCGTCGAGATCCTTCTTCATGCCCTGCCACATGGCATGTGCTTGATTCAGCGGGCCCACCGCGCCAGCGGCGCTGACCTTGCCGATATCTGCACTGCCACTGACCAACGCATTCATCTGCCGGTCGAACACCGCAGCATCGCGCCCCAGCGCATCGGCAGCGACCTGCGCACCCGCACCACCCGCACGCAGTTCGGCAATTCGACGCGCCATGGTGGACGAGGTCACCACTTGGTTGAGCGCAGTGAACACCTGTGCCGAGCTGGCACCACCGGAGGCCAGGCCGCGTACAACTTCGTTCAATTGCGCTTGCAGCTGCGGAATCTTACCGGTGAAGCTGTCCGCGTGGCCGGCCAACGCCAGCACCGCCTGCTGCGAGCCCATGACTTCGTCGGAACGCTTTGCCAGCGGATCCCACGTATTGGTGACTGTGCGAATCGGTGCCGCCACGCCCGCGGCATCACCGAAGCGGTCATTCAGCAGTTTGATATCCGCGTCAATTTCGCCCTTGGTGGCCTTCAGCGCATCAAACGCCTGGCCTTTACCGTCGATCGCTTCACGGCCTTGGTTGGCCAGTCGCTGCGAGTTCAACTGCAAGCGCGAAGCCGCAGTACTGGCACCGCCCAAGCGCGATGCCTTGGTCGTGGCATACAGGGTGTTGCCGGCAAATACAACCAGCGAACCGATCAGCAACCAGATCCAGAAGTTGGTGCTGAGATTGCGGCCTTTACCG
Organism: uncultured Thermomonas sp.; assembly: GCF_937872235.1. Taxonomy (NCBI): domain Bacteria; kingdom Pseudomonadati; phylum Pseudomonadota; class Gammaproteobacteria; order Lysobacterales; family Lysobacteraceae; genus Thermomonas; species uncultured Thermomonas sp. Next base: position 38,799 of record NZ_CALMPC010000087.1, on the reverse strand, counting down.
GCGGCGGAATCCATCAAAGTGCTCATCGTGCGACCTCGGCTTGCTTGGGGTTCCGCCAGTTAGGCGGCGGCTTGGCGGAATTCGGGAGTACGGGCGAGGCGTTCGAAACTGAAAACGCCCCAATCTTGATCATTGATGCGATAGGCGCGATCGATAAAGTGCGCATAGCGCCCTTCACTGATCGCATCGGCGGCGATGCCCTGCGCGTCGACGAAACTGCGTTGACCATAAAGCTCATCAATCGTGACGGCGACATCACCGCCCGGCTGACGCATCACCAGCACCCGCTGGCGTTCGTGCAGGACGGTACGCTCGCCTTCCAAAAATTGCTTGAGGTCGACCACCGGCAGCAAGGTGCCGCGAATATTGGCAACCCCCAGCATCCACGCTTGCGAACCTGGCACATGGGTTAGCGCCGGCAATGGCAGGATTTCAATCACCTCACCAAACCCAGATGCCAGCCGATGCGCGCCAACACGATAGGCAACTCCGCGCCACAACCCCGGCGCGTCCAATTGCTCGGGCAAACCAGCGACGTGCGACAGGCTGCGCTGTTCGTAATCGGCCAACACCAGGAATGGGGGCCGTTGCTCACGTGGGCGCACTGGCGCACGCCGTGGGCGCTTGGGTTTTTGCGCCACCTGGACGTCAACCACGGCCGCTTCCGCTGCGGCCTGTGAAACATCATGTTCGGCAATAACGGCACTGGCATCGGCATCCGGACCCGACGCGACTGCTGCCGTTATTTCTACGTGCCCCGTTTCTACTTCTTCCGCCGCATCGCTGGCAGGCACCGCTGCCTCAGCCGTATCGTCGGCCATAGCCTGCGGTTCCGGCAGTGCGGCAACAGCATTGGCCGCACGGGTTTCATCGACCCTCTCGGCAGCGCTGTCATGCACGACCGGTACTGGTGCCGCCTTGGCGGCTTCGGTCTGGGCTTTGCCTTTTTGCTTTTGCTTGCCGCGCTTGGCCATAGTCAGTGCCCAATCAATGCGTTGATGCGCGCAACCAACTCACTTTCGCGCGGCGGCTTCGTGATGTAATCCTTGGCCCCTTGGCGCATGCCCCATACGCGATCGGTTTCCAGCCCCTTGGTGCTGACGATCACGATCGGGATATGGCTGGTTTCGCTATCCCGCGACAGTGCACGGGTGGCCTGAAAGCCATTCATTCCGGGCAGAATCACATCCATCAGCACCAGATCGGGCTTGTCGCGCTTGCAGGCAGTAATGCCGTCTTCCGCGCTACCCGACGTCGTGACCTGGTGACCGTTGCGTTCCAGCAACTGCACCATGACTGCAGTCTCAGTCGGTGAATCTTCGATAAGCAGTATGCGTGCCATGCTGATCCTGTCCCCCCCGGTCAGGCGTTAACGTACGTCCGAATTGCACCAAGCAGCTCATCTCGCGTGAACGGCTTGGTCAGGTATTGCTCGGAGCCGACAATACGGCCTCTTGCCTTGTCGAATAAACCGTCCTTAGACGAAAGCATGATCACCGGCACGTTTTTAAACGTTTGGTTGTTCTTGATCAGGGCACAGGTCTGATATCCGTCCAGTCGCGGCATCATGATATCGACGAAAATGATCTGCGGATTGTGATCTGCGATCTTCGACAACGCCTCGAACCCATCGGTTGCCGAAACGACATCGCAACCCTCGCGCGCAAGCAGGGTTTCCGCCGTGCGTCGGATTGTTCTGGAGTCGTCAATGACCATCACCCGCAATCCCTTCAGGTTGCTATCTGCACTGTCTTGCTGCGCCATGTGTTCCCCTTGCGCTTGAATCCTGAGTGCCGCACCCAGCGGCGACAACAGCTCTCTATATCCCAGTCTATGCGCAGCGTGTCAAGCATTTACCGCATCTGATGTTCGATTTGTCTGCCTGCTACCATGCTTCGCCCCCCCGTATGGACTCTTCGTAATGCCAGTTTCCGCAGCTCTTGATGTGGTGGTGGTCATGGATCCGATTGGCGCCATCAAGCCGGCCAAAGACTCCACGTTTGCCATGCTGCTGGAAGCCCAGCACCGTGGCCACCGCCTGCACTATGTGCGCCCCGGCGGCCTGGCCCTGCGCGACGGGCAAGCGACTGCGGTAGTGGCGCCACTGCAAGTGCACGACATCCCGGGCGAGCATTTCATGCTGGGCGATTGGTCAACCCTGACCTTTGGCCCCGGCCAGGCCGTGCTGATGCGCACCGACCCACCGGTGGACGCCAATTACCTGCATGACACCCAGATTCTGGGGTTTGCGCAACGCCAGGGTGCTCTGGTGGTCAACAATCCGCAGGGTCTGCGCGATTTCAACGAGAAACTGGCAGCCCTGCTGTTTCCGCAGTGCTGCCCGCCGACCCTGGTTAGCCGCGACAACAAGGCACTGAAAGCATTTACCAGTGAACAGGGCGAAGTTGTACTGAAGCCATTGGATGGGATGGGCGGGCGCTCGATCTTCCGCAGCCACGCCGGCGACCCCAACTTGAATGTCATTTTGGAAACCCTGACCGAAGGTGGCCAGCAACTGGCGATGGCGCAACGCTATTTGCCGGAGATCGTGCATGGCGACAAGCGCATACTGTTGGTGGATGGCACACCGGTGGATTACTGCCTGGCACGGATTCCGCAAGGTGATGAATTCCGCGGCAATCTTGCCGCTGGTGGCCGCGGTGAAGGCCGGCCACTGACCGAGCACGACCGCTGGATCGCGGCACAGGTCGGCCCTGAACTCCGCCGGCGCGGAATGCTGTTTGTTGGTCTGGATGTGATTGGTGATTCACTGACTGAAATCAACGTCACCAGTCCGACCTGTATCCGCGAGTTGGATGCGCAATTCGGCCTGAATATCGCCGCGCAATTATTCGATTGCATCGAAGCCCTCGCCCTGTCCTGATGGTCGCCAGTACCGCCCCTGCCCTGCCGGCCCCGTCTCGAATCGGCGACACGGAGCGCATGCGTGCAACCGTTGTGCTGTCGCTACTCCTGCATGCCTTGGTGATCCTTGGGATTGGCTTCACGATTGAAGATGCCGCACCCTTGGTACCGACCCTTGACGTGATCCAAACCCGTACCCAAACACCGCTCACGCCGGCGCAAGCGGATTTCCTTGCGCAAGCGAACAATCAGGGTGGAGGTGAACACGACAAGGCCAACCGCCCCAGTGCGCCACAAGCCGGCCCGTTGCCACAGCCGGTGGACGGGCTGGCTCCACGACCGCTGCATGCGCAGTCGCCTACGCCCAGTCCACCGCAAAATGCACCCTTGGTGACCTCCACGCAAAGCAACACGAGTCTGCCGCTACCCACACCAACCCCGGAAGCCACCAGCAATGGACAACCGCCGGGGCGCGAAAAAATCGACCGTGACATTGAAATGGCGCGGCTGGCAGCGGAAATCCAGTTGCGTTCGGCCGAATACGCCAAACGCCCGAAACGCAAGTTTGTTTCGGCCAGCACCAAGGAATACGCGTGGGCGCAATACCTGCGGAGTTGGGTGACCCGGGTTGAGCGGGTAGGCAACTTGAACTACCCGGATGAAGCACGCCGCCGTCACATTGGCGGACTGGTGGTGATCAGTGTCGCCGTGCGCCGTGACGGCAGCGTGGAAAGCATGCGCATCATCCGCAGCAGCAATATCCCGATGCTCGACGATGCTGCCCTGCGCATCGTCAAGCTCTCGATTCCGTTCGCGCCACTGCCGAAAACGCCGGAAGACCCCGACATCTTGCACATCACCCGCACTTGGCAATTCATGCCCGGTGGCGAATTAGTCGATCGCTAAGCAATGGCCGTGAAGCGCCAGCATGGCGCCGCACCACTCAGCGATACAGGCAATCGACCAATGCATTTTCGCCCAGGATCAATGCATCCAGCGACTTTTCCCAGCCGCTTTCCTTTTGCGACAACGGCTGCACGTCAGCCGCTGCTTCGCTACCCGCTGCAGCGACTCCAAGCCCGGTTTCAGTGATCTGAAACCCCCCTCCTGCGGCCAGCAAGGTCAACCGGCTACTGACCGTGAAAGACGAAAATCGAGCGCGGTAGGAAAGCTTGACAGTCGCCTGCAGTTGACCTGATGCCTGATCTGAGGAGTCCACATGCATGCCACTTTGTGCAGCAAGGCAGGTTTGCGCCTTGCTGATGAGCTGATCGGGCGGCAATGAAATGGAATAGTGCGAGCCTTGCATGCTGCGAATGGGCTTTGCCTCTTGATCGAGCGCCACATCCAAGGTTCGGCCACCATAGGCAACATCTTCGGCAAATGCCGGCGTAGCCAGTAAAACGCCTGATAGCAACAGATTACGAGCCTTCACGCATCCTCCCCTGTAACAGACACCATACGCGGGAGCATAGCGAAAAAAAATCAGGCCGTGCTGGATGCCTGTTTGCGCAGCGCCTGCTGTTGAGCCGAGGTCAGCGCCACATCATTGCGCAAGTATGCCGGCTCGATGCGCTCGGGTGCCTGCCCTTCGCCTCGCGCAAATGCCTGCGCAGCCAAGCGGACCACATCGCCGGCGTGCGGCAAGGCGCTGGCATCCAGCCCCAGCAAACGCCCCTGCAAACGTAGTTGCAATGCACCATCGACCGCTGCAAACCCGGTGCCTACCGCATGCCAGCCGTCGCCTTCGGGAATCTGTGCAAGCTCGGGCTTGATCACGGCCTCCGGTGCAAGTGCCCGTGCACCATCACCATCACATTCGAACGCACCCAGATAGACCTCACCCATGCGTGCGTCTATCGCCGCAAGGCATCGGCCGGGCGCATTGGCACGCAACGCCAACGCCGCCAAACTCGATACTGCGATGACAGGGCGATTCAGTGCCAGGGCGATGCCCTGCGCAATACCAATCGCCAGGCGCACACCGGTAAACGCGCCAGGTCCACGGCCCACCGCAATCGCATCGAGTTGCGCGCGTTTGATGCCAGCCTCGGCCAGTAACGCTTCGGCCCAAGGCAAAGCCAGCTCGGTGTGCCGACGCGGCGCGATTTCGAAGCGCTCGCGCACCTGCCCATCGACCCAAATAGCGACCGAACAAGCTTCGGTAGCGGTTTCAAAGGCGAGTAAGTTCATGCGCCGAGTGTAGCGGCTGCTGACGTTCTTGCCCTGACCACGCACATTCGCTGCAGGTCAGGCAGCAAAGCGATCGGTGGCCGCTACCAATGCCGCCACGTTCTCCGCTTCAAATGCGGAATGCCCGGAGGCGGCACTGACGATGAGCTCAGCCTTCGGCCACGCCCTGTGCAAATCGAATGCGTTCTGGATTGGGCACACCACGTCGTAACGGCCATGCACGATCACCCCGGGAATATGCGCAATTTTGTGCGCATCTCGCAGCAACTGGTCTTCTACTTCAAAAAAACCACCGTTGACGAAGTAATGATTTTCGATCCGCGCAAAAGCCAAGGCGAATGCTGCGTCACCGTGGCTATCCATGAAATCGGGATCGATATGCAGATAACTGGTGGCTCCTTCCCAGATCGCCCATGCACGTGCGGCGGCCAGACGGGTGGCCTCGTCACTGGATGTGAGGCGGCGCTGGAAGGCGGAAATCAAATCGTGCCGCTCCACCATCGGGATCGCATTGATGTAGTGCTCCCATGCATCCGGGAACAGGCGCGATGCACCTTCTTGATAGAACCATTCCAATTCCCAGCGGCGCAGCATGAAGATGCCACGCAGCACCAGCTCGGTCACACGCTGCGGGTGGGTTTGCGCATACGCCAACGCCAGGGTGGAGCCCCAGCTGCCGCCGAACACTTGCCATGCCACAATTCCCAGAAGTTCACGCAATTGTTCGATATCGGCGACCAGATCCCATGTGCTGTTGTCGGTCAGATCCGCATGCGGGGTGCTGCGCCCGGCACCGCGCTGATCAAACAACACGATGCGGTATTTCGCAGGGTCGTGAAAACGCCGCATATTGGGGGTGCATCCCGCACCCGGCCCGCCGTGCAGCATCACCACCGGCTTGCCGTGGGGGTTACCGCATTCTTCCCAATACAAGGTGTGGCGGGCATCAACGGCCAAGCTACCGGTGCGGTACGGGGTGATTTCGGGATACAGCGCGCGCATGCGGGTTCCAGCGGGGGTGTTGGCTTTCATTTTAACCCGGTCGCGGTGCGGGCCGGTGTTGGCGCCTGGCGCAGGGCAATCGCTACGTCGCTCATAGGCTGCGCGATCTACCCGATGCGCTCGCCATCAGCGTCATCGTTGCCCCAATGTGACTCGATCACGCGACTCCAGATCGCGCACGGTTTTGACCCCATAAAACCCGGCGTCGCGCAGCAGGGTGCGCACTGCCGGGCCTTGGTCGAGCCCGTGCTCCAGCAACAACCACCCCCCGGCACGCAGATGCGCTGGGGCGGCGACTGCAATCATGCGAATGGCATCCAGCCCATCCACGCCGCAGGCCAGTGCCAGCAGCGGCTCAAAGCGCAGGTCGCCGGCGTCCAGATGCGGGTCATGCTCCGCGATGTACGGCGGATTGCTGACGATGACATCGAAGCGCTCGCCCAGCACCGGCGTCAGCCAATCGCCTTGGCGAAATTCGACATTCCCGATGGCATTGCGCTGCGCATTGCCGCGCGCCACGTCCAAGGCATCTGCACTGGCATCGGTGGCCACCAGCTGCGCCTGCGGGCGCTCCTTGGCCAACGCCAGCGCAATCGCGCCACTACCGGTGCCAAGATCGGCCACCCGCACGGCGGCATCGTTGGGGATACGCAGCAAGGCTTGCTCGACCAGCAACTCGGTTTCCGGGCGCGGAATCAAGGTGGCCGGTGACACTGCCAAGTCCAGCGTCCAAAACCCACGACTGCCGGTCAGGTACGCCACCGGTTCCCCGATCCCGCGCCGCTGCACCAACGCTTCAAAATGCGCCGCATCGGCTGCGCTCACGCCGTCGTCAGCATGCGCAAACAGCCAACTGCGCGACTGGTGCAAGACATGCAGCAGCAGATAGTCGGCATCGACAGGATCAATCCGGGTACGTGCCTGAGTCAGCAGGCTGGCAACGGTGGGGGCAGTGGCAGTCATCGCAGCATGGTAGCTGGCCGCGCCGAAGCGCCGGGGCCTTGCCGGCATGATAATAGTCCCTGCCTATCGATAGGATATCTATAATCAATTTCAATTATTGATAGGGATACCCTAAGCTGGCTCCACTTCCGATCCAACCCACCCACACCACACCGGAGCATTCTCATGTCCCTGATCAACACGCAAGTGCAGCCGTTCAAGGCCAACGCCTTCCATAATGGCAAGTTCATCGAAGTGACCGAAGCCAGCCTGAAAGGCCATTGGTCGGTACTGATCTTCATGCCGGCCGCATTTACCTTCAATTGCCCGACCGAGATCGAAGACGCCGCCGAGCATTACGCCGAGTTCCAGAAAGCCGGTGCCGAGGTCTATATCGTCACCACCGACACCCACTTCAGCCACAAGGTGTGGCACGAAACCAGCCCGGCGGTGGGCAAGGCGCAGTTCCCGCTGATCGGCGACCCCACCCATCAGCTCACCAACGCCTTTGGCGTGCATATCCCGGAAGAAGGCTTGGCCCTGCGTGGCACCTTCGTGATCAACCCCGATGGCGTGATCAAGACCATGGAAGTGCACGACAACGCGATTGCGCGTGACGTGGCCGAAACCGTGCGCAAGCTGCAAGCCGCGCAATACGTGGCCAGCCACAGCGGCGAAGTGTGCCCGGCCAAGTGGAAGGAAGGTGCCAAGACCATTGCGCCGTCGCTGGACCTGGTCGGCAAGATCTAAGCCTTTACAACGCACCCTCTCCACCTTCGGAGAGGGTTGCGTGAAAGCGATGCCGCGCGTCACTTTCCCGCAGCCCTGTTCTCTTCCACCCCTCTGCCTGATGCGCAGAACGGGCAACTGCGCCTCAATTTCGAAGGAGCCCCCATGTTGGATGCCACGCTCAAAACCCAACTTGCCGCTTACCTGGAAAAACTGCAGCAGCCGATCGCCTTGATTGCCTCGCTGGACGATTCCGATGCCGCACGCGAGCTGGATGCATTGCTGGACGAAATCGCCGCGCTATCGCCGAAGATTTCCCGCAGCAACGGCGACGCCGCACGCAAGCCATCGTTTGAAATTCGCCGCATCGGCAGCGATGTTGCGGTGGCATTTGCCGGTATTCCGCTGGGCCACGAGTTCACCTCGTTGGTGCTGGCGCTGCTGCATGTGGGTGGCCATCCGATGAAAATCGATGCGGCGCTGGCCGCGCAAGTGCGTGCGCTTGAAGGTGATTATCAGTTTGAAACCTACATGTCGCTGCATTGCCAGAGCTGCCCGGATACCGTGCAAGCGCTGAATATGATGAGCGTGCTGAACCCGCGCATTCGCCATATCGCCATCGATGGCGCGCTGTTTGAAGCGGAAGTGGCGGCCAAACACATTTTGTCGGTGCCCACCGTGTACATGAACGGTGTGGAATTTGATGCGGGCCGCATGAGTATCGAGCAGGTGTTGAGCAAGCTTGATGCCGGCGCAGCCGCACGCGCCGCAGAAGCACTCAATGATCGTGCGCCTTACGATGTGCTGATCGTAGGCGGCGGCCCCGCCGGCGCAGCGGCAGCGATTTATGCCGCACGCAAAGGCATCCGCACCGGCTTGCTGGCCGAGCGCTTTGGCGGCCAAGTGCAAGACACCATGGCGATCGAGAATTTTCCGTCGGTGGAATACACCGAAGGCCCGAAACTGGCCGCATCGCTGGAAGCGCATGTGCGCAGCTACGGTGTGGAGGTGATCACCTCGCAACGCGCCAAGACCCTGCACGCCGCCGGGAGTGATGGCTTGGCCAGCATCACCTTGGAAAGCGGCGCCACCTTGCGCAGCAAGACCGTGATCCTGGCTCCCGGCGCACGCTGGCGGCAAACCGGCGTGCCCGGCGAAGCCGACTACCGCACCAAGGGTGTCACCTATTGCCCACACTGCGATGGCCCGCTGTTCAAAGGCAAGCAGGTGGCGGTGATCGGTGGCGGCAATTCCGGCATCGAAGCGGCGATTGACTTGGCCGGCGTGGTCGAGCATGTGACGGTGTTGGAATTTGACAGCAAGCTGCGCGCCGATGACGTCCTGCAACGCAAGCTGCACAGCTTGCCCAACACAGCCGTACATCTGAACGCGCAAACCACCGAAATGCTGGGCGATGGCAGCAAGCTCACCGGGCTGCGCTTCACCGATCGCAGCAGCGGCGAGGCCAGGGATTTGGCAGTGGGCGGCGTGTTCGTGCAGATCGGCCTGCTACCCAATACCGAATGGCTGCAAGGCGCGGTGGCGCTAAGCCCGCGTGGCGAAATCATCATCGATGACCGCGGCCACACCAATGTGGCAGGCGTGTTTGCGGCGGGCGATGCCACCACCGAAGCGTACAAACAAATCGTGGTGGCGATGGGCGCAGGTTCGACTGCCGCACTGTCAGCCTTCGACCATCTGATTCGTGTTTCGGCACCCACTGAGGCCAAGGCCGCGTGAGATGAACCTGCGCGACCTCAACTACCTCATCGCGTTGGCCGACCTGCGCCACTTCGGCAAGGCCGCGCAGGCGTGCTTTGTCAGCCAACCCACCTTGTCCACCCAGATCAAAAAATTGGAGGACGAGTTGGGTGTGGCCCTGATCGAACGTGCGCCACGCAAGGTCATGCTCACCCCCGCCGGGCAGGATGCGGTGCAGCGTGCGCGCCGCATCATGGCGGAAGTGGAAGAAATGAAACAAGCCGCGCGCCGCAGCCGCGACCCACAAGCCGGCAGCCTGCGGCTGGGTGTGTTCCCCACTTTGGGCCCGTATCTGTTGCCGCATGTGGTTGCGCCGCTGCATCAGCGTTTTCCGCAGTTGGAGCTGTTGCTGGTGGAAGAAAAAAGCGATGTGCTGCTGCAACGCCTGCGCGACGGCAAGTTGGATGCCGCCTTGTTGGCATTGCCGTTGCACGACGAGCAACTGCACGCGCAATTCCTGTTTGAAGAACCCTTCCTGTTTGCCGCACCCAGCACTCACCCCTTGGCCAAGCAGCCCAGCATGGCGATGGATGCACTCGGCCACGAAACCTTGCTGCTGCTGGAAGACGGCCACTGCCTGCGTGACCAGGCCCTGGATGTGTGCCGGCTGTCCGGCGCGCAGGAAAAATCCGGCTTTCGCGCCACCAGCTTGGAAACCTTGCGGCAGATGGTGGCCGCAGGTGTCGGTGTCACCCTGCTACCTGCCCTCTCGGTGCAAGCACCGATTGCCGCATCGCCCAATATCCAACTGATTCCGTTTCGCGCCCCGGTGCCCAGCCGCAAGATTGCACTGGTCTGGCGCAAGTCCTCGGCACTGGATGATTTCCTGCAAACCTTGGGCGATGCCATTGGCAAACTGGCACAGGCACAATTGACGCACCCCTGATTACCGGACGCCCCAATGCGGCCACGTCATGCCATCGTGCTATGCATCGCCGCGTGCTTGCTGCTGGCGTGGTGGCTAGCGCATCCACCTGGCACCAAACTGTCGCAAGACACCCGCACGGCACTGGCCAACGCGGCCTGTCCAATGCCGCCGCATGTGGCACGCGGCGATGTACCGCTGCAAACCAACGTGCCCGATGGGCTGGTCTTGCCCGCACTGCATCAGGTGCGGATGACGCCATTGGCCGGCTTCAGCGTGGAAGCGCGGGTGCTGGGCCGTGAAAATTATTTTGCCGATGCCGGTGCCAAATTTTCCCCTGCCGATCTGGCCTTGGGCTGGGGCCGCATGCGCGAGGATGCGGTGCTGGACAAGCTTGCGATCAGCCAAGGGGGCCGCTTTTTTTACTACCGCTGGCGCAATACGCCGCCCATTCCGCCCGCTGAAATCGTGCGCAGCGCCAGCAATATGCACATCATCCCGGCGACACCTGAAGTGGCCCGCGTACTCGACACCATCCACGCGGATGACAGCGTGCGCATCGACGGCTGGCTGGTGCGGCTGGATGCCGACAACGGCTGGCACTGGGTCAGTTCCTTGAGCCGCGATGACAGCGGCAATGGCGCTTGCGAGCTGGTCTATACCTGCGCCATCACGCGGGAATAAACACGCCATGCAGGCGGCACGGGTTTCGGTCAAGATGCAAGGATGAAACGCACCCTCCCCTTGCTGGTCTTGCCCGCGCTGCTGGCCACGTTGCCGACCCATGCAGCAACGCCCTCGCGTGAAGTGTCCATCGTGTTCGTCGGCGACATCATGGTGGCCGAACGCCCCGGCGAGCTGATTGCGCGCGGCACCGACCCCTTCCAACCGTTCCAGTCGCTGCTGGATGCGCACGACCTGCGTATCGGCAATCTGGAATGCGTGGTGGCACGTGGCGGCAATGCCTTGCTCAAACCATTTACCTTCCGTGCCGACCCGCAGGTGTTGCCGGTGCTGAAGCGGCATTTCGACGCGGTCTCGCTGGCCAACAATCACTCGGGCGACTTCGGCAAGACCGCCTTTGCCGAACAGCTGGGCCTGATGCAGCAAGCCGGCCTGCCGTGGTTCGGGGGCGGCCACACGCTGGAAGAAGCACACAGGCCGCTGATCCTGGAGCGCAACGGCTTGCGTATCGCACTGCTGGGCTATGTGGAGTTCAAGCCACGTGCGTTCGAAGCCGATGCCACCCACCCCGGCGTGGCCTGGAGTGGCGAAGACGAGCAGGTGATCGAAGACATCATCGCGGCGCGCCGCGTGCAGCATGCCGACATCGTGATCCCGTTCATGCATTGGGGCTGGGAAGAAGAAGCCCAGCCCAGCCAGCGCTTGCGTGAATTTGCCCGGCGCATGATCGACGCCGGTGCCGACATGGTGGTGGGCGATCATCCACACGTCACCCAAGGTGCCGATGTGTACAAGGGCAAGCCAATCATCTACAGCTTGGGCAATTTCCTGTTCAACAGCTTTGACACCGTGGCCACTACCACCGGCTGGGTGCTATCGGCCAAGCTTGGGCCGGAAGGCGTGCGGCAGTGGCGCACCCATGTGGCCAGACTGGATGCGGACGGGGTGCCGCATCCTGCCAGCGCTGCCAGCAGCCCGTGCGGCCACGCCGGCGATACCGTGGTTCAGCAATGCAAGGGGGCACCATGAACCGTCGCACGATGCACATTTTGGTTGCCCTCGTGGGTGTTGCGGCCAGTGCCTCGGCATCCGCCGACAGCGTGCGCTGCCATGTGATTTACGGCGGTGAAACTTGGACGCTGGATGCCGCACCCACCACGTCGCCGTATCAAGTTCGCAACCAGAAAATCGGGCGCTATTTCGAATTCAAACTCATCAATGCCGAACTGCCCAACACCGGCCGTTTCGTGCGTATTTACACCTATGCCATGAGCAGCGGTGATCCAGTACTCATCCATCAAGCCTCGTATCGGCCGCCGTTCGATGCCCGCAATGCAGATTGGGGCTTCACCGGCTTTCAATACGTGTATGAACCCAGCAAAGGCAGTGAACTCCAGTATTGGTGCCAATACCTGGCATAGCCACACTCACGCCTCTTGCGCGGCGCCGGCTTGCCTGGACTTCATCCCCGCCACAAAAATCCCGGCCAGACTCACCGCCAGCCCGGCCCACTGGCGCGGGCTGGGCGACAGATCCAACACCAGCACATCCAGCACATACGCCACGATGGGTTGCGCCAGCAACAGCAAGCCCGCCAACGCCACCGGCAGTACCACCATCGAGCGCGAAATCAAGATCCAGCTCAGGCAATGGCCAACCGCCGCCAATGCCAACAGCAAGCCCCACACTTGCAGCGATGGCGGCGTAAACACCTCACCTTCGGCCCAGCCCATTGCGCCCAAACACAGCGCACTGCCAAACGCAGCCATGCACAGCACCTGCTCCACCGGCGCGCGGGCACGGCCGATGCCGGCCGCATGCTGCGAGCGCTTGATCCCCACGTTGTAGGCGGCATAAGCCATTCCGGTGGTCAACCCCAGCCACACCCCCCAGCGGTATTGCGCGGGCAAACTGGCCCAGTCCGCACCCAGCAGCAGCCATAGCCCAAAAAATGCCAACAGCACCCCGGCAATAAACCGCAGGCCCAAGCGTTCACCAAACAGCAACACGCCGGCCAGCGCCATGAAAAACACCTGCGTATTGGCCAGCAGGGTGGCCAGCCCCGGCCCCACCAGCAAAATACTTTTGTGCCACATCCAAAGATCAATCGCGAAAGCCAGCATCGGCACCAGCAGCCACCGCCATGTTGTGCGCGATAACGGCTGCCAGCCATGCCGCGCACTGACCAACAACGCCAGTAACACACCCGCCAGCAACATCCGCCAGAACGCCACCGCCGTCGGCGGCATCGCGGTCAGGCGCACCATCAAGCCATTGCTGCCGATGATGGCCGCGCCGATCAACAACTCCAGCGTGGCCGTTTGCCTGGACTGCGCCAGACTCATGCGGGCAATGCGCCCGGCAATGCCGCGTCATCCTCCGGCAATGCCGCAATTTCGCCCAAGTGCAGCGCCTCCACCACGCTGCGCGCCTGTGGCCATGCCGCTTCGGGCACCATCACCGCCACCAGGCCAAACACCCCCAGTTCGCCCATCCCGCCGATCAACGCCTCGCCACGCACAAACGCAGGAATGCCTTCTGCCTCCAACGCCTGTTTGATCAAGTGGGCATCAATCACATTTTCGGCGTCGTACACGGTGCGCATGGAAGGGCGACCACATCGGAATGGAGCGGGCCATCAGCATACGCCCGCAGCTCCGCTAGAATGCGCGATTGCATTTGAATTGCGATAACGCCGTGTCCGACTCTGCCACCAGCACCGACGCCCCTATCCGTACCGACTTCATCCGCCAGATCGTCCGCGACGACCTCGCCTCCGGCAAGCACAGCGCGATCAAGACGCGCTTCCCGCCGGAGCCCAACGGTTACCTGCACATCGGCCACGCCAAGGCGATCTGCCTGGACTTCGGCGTGGCTGCCGAGTTCGGCGGCGTCTGCAACCTGCGCCTGGACGACACCAACCCGGCGCGCGAAGACCCCGAATACGTGCGCGCCATCCAGGACGACGTGCGCTGGCTGGGCTTCGACTGGCACAGCCTGCGCCACGCTTCGGACTATTTCGGCGTGTATTACCTGGCCGCCGAAAAATTGATCGCCGATGGCAAAGCGTTTGTCTGCGACTTGAGCGCCGAGCAAGTCCGCGAATACCGTGGCACGTTGACCGAAGCCGGCCGCAATTCGCCGTTCCGCGAGCGCAGCGTGGCAGAAAACCTGGACCTGTTCCGGCGCATGCGTGCGGGCGAATTTGCCGATGGCGCACGCACCCTGCGCGCCAAGATCGACATGAGCAGCGGCAACATGAACCTGCGCGATCCGGCGCTGTACCGGATCAAGCACGTCGAACACCAGAACACCGGGAACCAGTGGCCGATCTACCCGATGTACGACTTTGCCCACGCACTGGGCGATGCCATCGAAGGCATCACCCATTCGCTGTGCACGCTGGAGTTCGAAGACCACCGCCCGCTGTATGACTGGAGCGTGGACAACGTGGACTTGGTCGGTCATCCCGAATTGCTGGAGCCGTTGCTGGGAAAAGGGCTGCCAAAGGAAGCCGGCAAGCCGCGCCAGATCGAATTTTCACGGCTCAATTTCAATTACTTGGTGATGAGCAAGCGCAAATTGATGCAGCTGGTCACCGACAAGCTGGTCGATGGTTGGGACGACCCGCGCATGCCCACCTTGCAAGGCATTCGTCGGCGTGGCTATACCGCCTCGGCCTTGAAATTGATGGTCGATCGCGTGGGCATCAGCAAGCAGAATTCGTTGCTGGATATTTCCATTCTGGAAGGCGCGCTGCGTGATGATCTGGATGCACACGCACCACGCCGGATGGCGGTGATCGATCCGCTGAAAGTGGTGCTCACCAATCTGGATGCCAGCTTTGAGGAATTCCTGCGGTTTGCCAACCATCCCAAGGATGAAGCGCAGGGCGAGCGCGAAATTCCGTTTGGCCGCGAGCTGTGGATCGAGCGCGAGGATTTCGAGGAAGTGCCGCCCAAAGGCTTCAAGCGCCTCACACTGGGCGGCGACGTGCGTCTGCGCGGGGCCGGCATCATGCGTTGCGATGAAGTGATCAAAGATGCCGATGGCCGCATTACCGAGCTGCACTGCTCGCTCGATTTGGACTCGCGCCCCGGCATGGATGGCGCCAACCGCAAAGTGAAAGGCACCATCCATTGGGTCAGCGCCAAACATGCCATCGCCACTGAAGTGCGCCTGTACGACCGCCTGTTCACCGTCCCCAATCCGGATATCGACAACGGCGGCAAGACCTATGTGGATTATTTGAATCCCGAGTCGCGCAGGGTGGTGACCGGCTACATCGAACCGGCGGCGGCGCAGGCGGCAGCGGAGCAAGGCTTCCAGTTCGAACGCCTGGGCTATTTCGTGGCCGACCGCTACGACCACCGCAGCGATGCACCCGTGTTCAACCGCAGTGTGACATTGCGGGATACCTGGGCACAAAAGGCGTAATGGCGATGCCAATGCCGCTGCCCGTGCAACTGCACATCACCCTGCCGATCTGGGTGATGGAGCTGGACATTGCCGGCCGCGATTTTTCCACCGATGCGGCCAAGGTCGCGTTCGCCATCGAGCTGTCCAAACACAATATCGAGCGCCAAAGCGGCGGCCCGTTCGGGGCCGCGGTGTTCAGTGCGCAGCACCAGTTGATCGCGGTCGGCGTCAACCGGGTGGTGCGTCAAAGCTGTTCGCTGGCGCACGCTGAAACCATGGCCTACATGCTGGCTCAGCAACGCCTGCAGCAATTCCGACTGAACGAACTCGGCAGCCCGGTCACCCTGGCAACCTCTGCGCAGCCCTGCTGCCAGTGTTACGGCGCCACCATGTGGGCCGGCATCGACCGCCTGCTGATCGGTGCCCGCGCCGAAGACGTGATGGCGTTGACGCCGTTCGACGAAGGCCCGCTGCCCGCCGACTGGGTGGGCGAACTCAACAAGCGCGGCATTGACGTGGTGCGCGACCTCGAACGCGACGCCGCCTGCGCCGTATTGAAGATGTATGGCGAATTGGGCGGGCCGAATTATTAACGGCCTGCTGTGCTACTGCCGCCAAGGCTTCGAACCCGAGCTTGCCGGCGAGCTGAGTGAACGCGCCGCCCGCATCGGCATCGCCGGGTATGCACGTACCGAGCGCGACAGCGGGGTGGTGGTGTTTTTCAGCGAAGACGCCATCGCGCTGGATCATGCCTTGCCGTTTTCGCAATTGATTTTTGCGCGGCAAAAATTGCGCCTGCTGGCCGAGTTGCGCGGTTTGAATCCTGCCGATCGCATCGCGCCAATGCTGGAGGCGCTGGCGGGCTACGTATCCGAAACGCTGCGCTTTGGCGAACTGGTGATGGAACACCCCGACAGCGATGCCGGCAAACCGTTGGCAGGTCTGGCGCGCAGCCTGGGCAATGCGCTGCGCCCCGCCTTGCGCAAGGCCGGGGTGCTGACCGCCAAGGACAACCCCAGCCTGCCGCGCCTGCACGTGTGCCTGCTGGCCGGCGATCACGCGCTGCTGGCGCGCAGCGTGGCGGCCGACAGCGCGCCGTGGCCGCTGGGTATCCCGCGTCTGCGCATGCATGCCGATGCCCCCTCGCGTTCGGCGCTCAAGCTGGAAGAGGCACTGCTGGTGCTGCTGACCGATGAGGAGCGCAAAAAAATTCTGCGTGAAGGCATGCGCGCCGCCGACTTGGGCGCCGCCCCCGGCGGTTGGACGTGGGTATTGACCCGCCACGGCCTGCGCGTGCAATCGGTGGATAACGGCCCGCTGCGCCAGCATGTGCTGGACAGCGGCTTGGTGGAACACCTGCGTGCCGATGGGTTTGCTTGGCAGCCACAACACCCACTGGACTGGATGGTGTGCGACATGGTGGAACAACCACGCCGGGTGGCCGAACGCATGGCCACCTGGTTGCGCGAAGGCTGGTGCCGGCACGCCATCTTCAATCTGAAATTGCCGATGAAAAAACGTTGGCAAGAAACCCAACTGTGCCTGGATCTATTTGCGCAGCAAGCCCAGAAGCCGCTGACGGTTCGCGCCAAGCAGCTGTATCACGACCGTGAAGAAATCACGGTATTGGCGATGCAAGCCGGGCGCAGCTAACTGCGCGGAATCGCGAACCATCGATTATCGGAAACCTGCGCTCTTAAATTTCGGCCTGCTTCAATCCACCCGCCGAATCCTTGCCCCCAAGCCGGACAGCTTGGCCTCGATGTTCTCGTAACCGCGATCGAGGTGATAGATACGGTCGATGGTGGTTTCGCCATCGGCCACCAGCCCGGCCAGAATCAGCGATGCCGAGGCGCGCAAATCGGTGGCCATCACCGGTGCGCCGCTGAGCGATGCCACACCGCGTACCACCGCCGTGTGGCCATCCACACGAATGTCCGCACCCAGGCGCAGCAACTCATTGACGTGCATGAAGCGGTTTTCGAAGATGGTTTCGTTGATCACGCCGACCCCGTCGGCCATGCAATTGAGCGCCATGAACTGCGCCTGCATGTCGGTGGGAAACGCCGGGTGCGGCGCGGTGGTGAGGTTGACCGCACGCGGGCGTTTGCCGTGCATGTCGAGGTGGATGCGGTCGCCTTCGCTATGAATGCCGGCACCGGCTTCGCGCAGTTTGTCCAGTACCGCATCCATGGTGTCGGGGCGGGCGTGGGTCAGTGTCACGCTACCCCCTGTCATCACCGCAGCCACCAGAAAGGTGCCCGCTTCAATCCGGTCGGCCACCACCGCATGTTCGCAGCCGTGCAGGGCATCCACGCCTTCAATCACGATGCGCGGGCTGCCCGCACCAGTGATTTTCGCGCCCATCGCGTTCAGGCATTCAGCCAGATCCACGATTTCCGGCTCCATCGCCGCGTTTTCCAACACGGTAGTGCCTTCGGCTAGGGTCGCCGCCATCATCACGTTTTCGGTGGCCCCCACGCTGACCAGTTCAAACACATGGCGTGCGCCCTGCAAGCGGCCATGGCTGCGTGCTTTGATGAAACCATGCTCCACCACGATCTCGGCCCCCAGCGCCTGCAAGCCCTTGATATGCAAATCCACCGGCCGTGAACCAATCGCGCAGCCGCCGGGCAGCGACACTTCGGCATCGCCAAACTTGGCCAGCAACGGTCCCAATACCAGCACCGATGCGCGCATGGTTTTGACCAACTCATACGGGGCCACGTGGCTGTTCACGCTGCGCGGATCCACCGTCATGACATCACCCGCGTGGACAACGGCGGCACCCAGCCCAGCCAACAACCTGGCGGTGGTCAGCACATCGTGCAGGCGCGGCACATTGGTGATGCGCACGGGGGCATCGGCCAACAAAGTGGCGCACAAAATCGGCAGTACCGCGTTTTTCGCACCCGAAATACGGACTTCACCGGACAGCCGGGCACCGCCCTCCACCAGAATCTTCTGCATCAGGCGGCCGCCTCTTGCGGGGTGAGGGTTTTGAGTTGCAAGGCGTGAATCTCGCGGCCCATATACTCGCCCAAAGTCGCGTTGACCATCCGGTGGCGGGCCAACGGCAACTTGCCGGCAAACGCCGCGCAGACCACTACGGCCTCGAAATGCACTCCGTCTTCACCACTGACGTTGGCGTGGGCGCCGGGCAGGCCGGTTTCTATCATCTGGCGAATCTGGTCGGCGTTCATGGGCTGGCAGGGGGACTGAAGTAAACTGAACGGACAAGTTTAGCGGAAACCCACGTGCCCCCCGCCCATCCTGCCCGTTTTGACCATTTTGATTTCGCCGCCAGCGGTCGCCGCGTGTTCGCCATTGAGGGCGATGCGCTGACTGTCGTGGCTGCACGCCTGGATGGTGCCTTCAGTGCCGCGTGCCGGGCCATCCTGGCCTGTCGCGGGCGCGTGGTCTGCACCGGGATGGGCAAATCCGGGCATGTGGCGCGCAAGATCGCCGCCACCTTGGCCTCGACTGGCACCCCCGCGTTTTACATGCATCCGGGCGAGGCTGCGCACGGCGACTTGGGCATGGTGACCGACGCCGATGTAGTGCTGGCGCTGTCATATTCGGGTGAAAGTGACGAGGTCTTGCTGTTGCTGCCGGCACTCAAGCGCCAAGGTAATGTGGTGCTGGCGATGACCGGGCGCGAACAATCAACCCTCGCGCGTGAAGCCGATGTTCATCTCGACGTGGCAGTGCCGGTGGAAGCCTGCCCGCTGCAACTGGCCCCCACTTCCAGCACCACCGCCGCACTGGCGATGGGCGATGCGTTGGCGGTCGCCTTGCTGGAGGCTCGCGGCTTCACCGCCGACGACTTCGCTCGTTCGCACCCGGCGGGAGCCTTGGGCCGCCGCTTGTTGTTGCATATCACTGATGTCATGCATGTAGGCAATGACGTGCCGAAAGTCGGTCCGGACGCCAGCATCAGCGCGGCGCTGGTGGAAATGAGCCGCAAGCGCTTGGGCATGACCGCAGTGGTGGATGCCGAGGATCACTTGCTGGGCCTGTACACCGATGGCGACCTGCGCCGCAGCCTGGACGATGCTGGCGTGGACCTGCGTCACACCCGCATTGATGCAGTGATGACCCGCGCACCCCGCACCATTGATGCCGATGCTCTGGCCGCGGAAGCCGCGCAATTGATGGAAACCCACAAAATCAACGCCCTCCTCGTCACCAATGGGCAAGGCCAGGTGGTGGGCGCGCTCAACATCCATGACCTGCTCCGGGCGCGGGTGGTGTGATGGCACAACCTCCTCACTATCCCGCCGATGTGCTGGCACGCGCTGCCAACATCCGCCTGATCGGGTTTGATGTGGATGGCACCCTGACCGATGGCGGTCTGCTGTTTGGCAGTGATGGCCACGAACAAAAATGCTTCCACGTGCAGGACGGGCTGGGGCTGGTGCTGCTGCGCCATGCCGGCATTGCCACCGCACTGGTCAGTGCGCGCAACAGCGCGGTCACAGCTGCGCGGGGGCGTGAATTGAAGATCCCGCATCTGCACATTGGCGAAACCCGCAAACTGGACTGCATACGCAAGCTCGCTGCGGAGTCAGGGCTAAGCATGGATGCGGTGGCATTCATGGGCGACGACCTGCCGGATCTGGCTACCTTGCGCGCCGTCGGGTTGGCCATCGTGCCTGCCGATGCGCATGCCTGGGTCATGCCCGCCGCCCATTGGGTCACCCCACGCACGGCCGGTCACGGGGCCGCACGTGATGCTTGCGACTTGTTGTTGCATGCACAAGATCGGGTGCAGGCCATTCTGCAGCACGGGGAGCACCCATGAACTGGCGCACCGGGATGATTCTGTGCTTGTTGCTGGCGGCAGGGATCACGGGCTGGTCGGTGTGGCGGCAATACCACCCCGACCAGGATGTGGTGCTCACAAGCCGCCCCGATTATGTGCTGCACGATTACGAAATCGTATCGCTGGACAAACTCGGCAAGGAATCGTTCACCCTGCGCGGGCCGCAATTGCAACGCGACCCGGCCGATAAAACCATGACATTGAACACGCCACACTTCGAAGTTCCGGATCGGACGGGGCATTACTGGAATGTGGATGCCAAGCGCGGCTTTGTTCCTGCCGGTGGCGGCCAGCTGCAATTGACCGGCGAGGTGATTGCCATCAGTCCGCCACAATCACCACCCGCCACCCGCATCGAAACCGAATCACTGACCCTCCTGCTGGGCGAACACCACGCCCAAACCAGCGATGCCGTGACCATTACCCAACCCGGTCTTACAATGCGTGGCATTGGCATGCGCGCGGATTTGGATCGCCAGCACGTCTCCCTTCTTTCACAGGTTAAGGCCCGCTATGTCCCGCAACATTGATCTGTGCGCCTCTTTGCTGGTTCTGCTCGCCGTGGGTGGTACCGCCAGTGCCCGCAGCACCGACCGCAACCAGCCGATGGATATCAATTCCAATAGCAGCGATTGCAGCAGCCTGGGCGCCAACGCCAGCTGCACCCTGATCGGTAATGTCACCATTGACCAAGGCAGCTTGCATGTGAAATCGGCCAAGGCCGTGATCCAACAAGCCAACGGCAACCCCAGCCGCGCCCTGCTCAGTGGCGGGGTGACCTTGCAACAGGAGATGGACGATGGTGATCGCATCGACGCCGCCGCTGCCAATGTCGATTACGACATGAAAAATGAAACCATGGTGTTTACCGGCAACGTGGTGATCAAGCAATCGCGCGGCAGCATCAATGGCGAACGGGTGGTGTACAACCTCAAGTCCGGCCAGCTGCAAAGCGGTGGCGAAGGTGGTGGGCGGGTCAAGATGCGGATTCTGCCCAAGGATACCGCTGCTCCAGCTGCACCCAGCAGCGCTAAGGGCACGCCCTGATGCTGGTCGCCGAAGGCCTGCGCAAACGCTATCGCTCACGCGAAGTCGTGCGCGATTTCGGTCTGCAGCTAAACGCGGGGGAAGTGGTCGGTTTACTGGGCCCCAACGGTGCCGGCAAGACCACATGTTTTTACATGATCGTGGGTTTGGTGGCCGCCGATGCCGGGCGCATCCTGCTGGATGACACCGACATCACCGACCTGCCGATGTATGCCCGCGCGCGCCTCGGGCTTGGCTATCTGCCGCAGGAGCCGTCGGTCTTTCGCAAATTGAGCGTGGCCGACAATATCCGTCTGGTGCTGGAGTTGCGTCCGGATCTGGATGACGATGGCCGCGAACACGAGCTCAATTCACTGCTCGATGAATTGCAGATTGGTCACGTCACCGAGCAGCCAGGTGCCAGTTTGTCGGGCGGCGAGCGGCGGCGCGTGGAAATTGCCCGCGCCTTGGCTGGCAAGCCGCGCATGATCTTGCTGGACGAACCATTCGCCGGTGTGGACCCCATTTCGGTCAACGAAATCCAACGCATCGTGCGCCACCTCAAACAACGCGGCATCGGCGTTTTGATCACCGACCACAACGTGCGCGAAACCCTGGGTATTTGCGATCGTGCCTACATTCTTGCCGAGGGCGGTGTACTGGCCCAGGGCGCGCCTGCCCAGCTGCTGGAAAACCAAGACGTACGCCGCGTCTATCTGGGTGAAGACTTCCGTTTGTAACTTTTGGTGACGCGCCCATCGCGGAGAGAATCGAAGCGTCAGAGACAGCCAATTTTCGCGCGACTGGCGCTATGCTGCAGATGATGAAGCCGCATTTATCCGCCACCACGCAACAGCAACTGGTACTGACGCCGCAACTGCGTCAAGCCATTCATTTGCTGCAGTTGTCCACCGCGGAGCTGGAAGCCGAAGTAGCCGAGGCGGTGGCCAGCAACCCGTTGCTGGACTGGGTGGAAGATGCCGACCACGGCAATGTCGCTGGTGATGCGGAGTTTTCCGCTACCGCACCTGCGGCAGACAGTGAGCCACAAGAGCCCCAACAGACTCCTGAGGACAGCTGGGAGTCGACACCGGATACATGGACTGAACATGCAGGTAGCCTCAGCGCACGCAACGACGACTTCGAGCATTCGGAGGATGCAGACAGCCTGCACGACCACCTGCTGTGGCAATTGCATCTGGGGCACTTCAGCCCACGCGACACGCGAATCGGCATCGCCCTGATCGATGCCATTGATGATGATGGCTACCTGCGCGAAGACCTTGGCGACTTGCTGAGCAGCCTGCGCCCGGAGATCGACACCCGGGTGGAGGATGCATTGCCGGTGTTACACCGCATCCAGCAATTTGACCCGGTGGGGGTGGGGGCACGCGATCTGGGTGAATGCCTGAGCCTGCAATTGCGTGCGCTGCCCGCCGATACCGTCGGGCGCACGGTGGCTCTGCAGCTGGCGGCAGACAGTCTGCAACGCCTGCCCAAATTAGGGATCGCAGGCATCTGCCAAGAGGTCGGCTGCAGCCAGGAACAAGCCCAGGCCGCGGTAGACCTGCTGCGGTCACTGAACCCACGGCCCGGCGCACAATACGGCGCGCTGCCCAACGGCAGTTATGTGATCCCCGATTGCGTGATTTGGCGGCAGCAAGGGCTTTGGCACGTGGCGCTGGGTGCCGGAGCCATGCCCAAGGTGGCCATCCAGCGCGATTACCAGCAAATGATTCGGCATGCCGGCAGTGCCGATGCCGACTATTTGCGCGGGCATCTGCAAGAAGCGCGGTGGCTGCTCAAAGGCTTGGAATCGCGCGCCGACACCCTGCAGCGCGTAGTGCGTTGTCTGGTTGCCGAGCAAGCCGGGTTTTTGGAATTTGGCCCGCAGGCACTCCGCCCACTGACCTTGCGCAACGTGGCCGACACCTTGGGCTTGCACGAATCCACGATCTCGCGGGCAGTGGCGCGCAAATATGTACGCACCCCTCGCGGCACCTTGGCCTTGCGGGATTTTTTCGCCTCTGGCATTGATACCGACGCCGGTGGCAGCACCTCCAGTACCGCCATCCAGGACCGCATTCGGCAACTGGTGGCCGCTGAAAATCCACGCAAGCCCTTGTCGGATGCACGACTTGCCGATACGTTGAAGGCCGAGGGTGTGCCGGTGGCTAGGCGCACCATCGCGAAGTACCGCGAAGCATTGCAAATTCCAGCTTCGCATGAGCGCGTGCGGATCGGCTGACACCGTTCCGTGCACCCGTTGCGGGCACCCGTCCGCAGCATCAGCAGAAGGAGGTCAAGATGCAGATCGAAACCTATGGCCAGCAAATGGATGTCACGCCTGCCCTGCGCAGCCACGTGGAAACCCGGTTTGAACGCCTTGCGCGGCATTTCGAAGGCGACTGCGAAATCCGTGTGCAGTTGGCGCTGGAGAAGCCGTTGCACAAGGCGATTGCAACGATCAATGTGGCCGGCCGCACCTTGCATGGCGATGCGGTGGGCCCGGACATGTACGCCGCGATTGACATCCTGGTGGACAAGCTGGACCGGCAACTGATCAAGCACAAGGAAAAACAGCTGGAACAACGCAAGGGTGATGGTCTGGCCAAGAGTGGCGTATTCGAGTGAACACTGGGCTCCGTAAGCACCGGGTGGCTGCGTGAGCACCACGCGGATTACCGCCAGTGAACTGTTCGCCAGCCAGCAGGAGCGCTTGGCGCTGCGCTGGCTGGCCGGACAGGAACGCGGCGACCAACGGATACTGGAAGCCGTCAACACCGTCGCCCGTCGGCCCTCGCTGGCGGGTTACTTGAATGCCATTTATCCGAACAAGGTGCAGATTCTTGGCACCGAAGAATTGGAATGGCTGGACGGGTTGGATGCGCGTCAGCGTTGGGAGACCATTCACAAGATCATCGACTTTCGCCCGCTGGCGCTCGTCATCAGCAAAAACCAAAGCTGCCCGGAAGACCTGCGCAGTGCCGCCGAAGAATCCGACACGCCTCTGTGGCTATCGCCCCGGCGCGGGCATGAACTGCTCAACCACCTGCAATATGTATTGGCACGCACCTTGGCCCCGCGCGTCACCTTGCACGGGGTGTTCATGGAGATCTATTCCATCGGCGTATTGATCACCGGGGAGTCGGGTTCAGGCAAAAGCGAGTTGGCGCTGGAGTTGGTCACCCGTGGCCATCGTTTGGTGGCCGACGATGCCCCCGAGTTCACCCAAATCGCACCCGATGTGCTGGATGGCACCTGCCCTGAATTACTGCAGGATATGCTGGAATTGCGCGGCCTTGGGGTGCTCAATATCCGGCAAATGTTTGGTGATACGGCGGTCAAGCGCAATAAATACCTGCGCATGATCGTGCATCTGAGCAAGCCATCCCCTACCCCAGGCAGCAGCGGTATGGAGCGACTCACCGGCGATCTTGGCAGCCGCCGCGTACTGGATTTGGACGTGCCCATGATCACCATCCCGGTGATGGCCGGCCGCAACCTGGCGGTGTTGACCGAGGCTGCCACCCGCATGCATATCCTGCGCAGTAAAGGCATCGACCCGGCCGCCGCATTCATGGCCCGTCACAGTCATTTTCTGGAACGCGCCGCGTCATGAGCGTCACCTTGCCCAGCCTGCTGATCGTCAGTGGCATGTCCGGCTCGGGCAAATCCGGCGCCCTGCATACACTGGAAGATCTGGGCTATTACTGCGTGGATAATCTGCCGGCAGAATTGCTGCCGGACTTCGTTCGCCGCATGTTGGCCAATGATTCGGCGCCGTCCAGAATCGCGGTGGTGATTGACGCCCGCAACCTGGGGGATTTATCGGAGGTGCCGCAAGCCCTGTCGCAGATCGGCGCATTGGGTGCCAATCCGCGACTCTTGTTTTTGGAAGCCCGCGACGAGGTCGTGCTGCGTCGCTATGCCGATACCCGGCGTCGGCATCCATTGAGCCACCTTGGTCTGGGCTTGGCCGATGCGATTGCCTTGGATCGGCAAGCACTGCGCCCGTTGCGCAAGATTGCCGACATTTTGCTGGATACCAGCGAGATGAACGTACATCAGATGCGCCGCCGGATCCTGGCCGAGTTTGGGCTGGAAGGTGCCGGCGTTGCACTGATGTTTGAATCGTTCGCATATCGCCACGGGGTACCGATCGATGCCGATTTCGTATTTGATGCCCGCGTGCTGCCCAATCCACATTGGGATGCCCGACTGCGCCCGCTGTCCGGGCGCGACGAGTTAGTACGCCACTACCTAGACGCGCAGGCCGATGTCAGCGTCTATGTCGAGCAAGTACAGACGTTCCTGGATCGTTGGCTGCCCAAGTTGCGCTCGGAAACCCGCAGTTATGTCACCGTGGCATTTGGTTGCAGCGGCGGGCGGCATCGCTCAGTGTATCTGGCCGAACGCCTGGCGCAGCACTTCCGCAGCGCTGATTGGCCGGAAGTGGCGGTGCACCATCGGGAACTGGATTAACCCACAATTGCGCAATGTGCTTTCGCAGCATCCTCTGCGTCTGTTAAGTTTGCAGCATGGCCGTCGGCATTCTCCTCATCACCCATGAAGGCATTGGCAGCACCTTGCTGGCGGTTGCCTTGCGTCTGATGCGCAACTTGCCCCTGGCTTGCGAAGCCTTCGATGTCCCCTTCGATGGTGATCCGGACAGCTTGTTGCCACAAGCCAGCGCAGCGATGCGCCGCGTCGATAGCGGCAGTGGCGTGCTGGTATTGACCGATTTGTACGGCGCCACTCCCAGCAATATCGCAGCGCGCTTGGCACGCCTGGGGACACCGGTGCGGCGGGTATCTGCTCTGAGCTTGCCCATGTTGCTGCGCGTGATGAATTACGCCGATTTGGATCTGGATGATCTGCCTGCGGTGGCCGCCGCAGGTGCACGCAATGGAGCGATTACCGATGATGCTTGAGCACACCCCAGCACTATCCCGCCGCGGAGGCCGTGCATGATTCGTCGCGAGCTGACCATCAGCAACCGCTTGGGCTTGCACGCGCGTGCCACCGCCAAACTGGTGCAGTTGCTGTCCACCTTCCGCTGCCAAGCCACGCTGGAAGCACGCGGCCGCGAGGTCAACGCCAAAAGCATCATGGGGGTCATGTTGCTGGCCGCCGGCCCTGGCTCGCAGGTGATCCTGCAAGTGGATGGGGAGGATGCCGAGGCCGCCGCCGAGGCGGTGGCTGCCCTGTTCGAGTGCCGCTTCGACGAGGACAGCTGATGCGCCAACTGCTGCCCGGAACCGCTGCCGCGCGCGGTTGCGCACTCGGGCAAGCACGCGTGCGTTTACCGCATGCGTTGGATGTCGAAGAAACCAAAATCGCGACCGAGGCAGTTGCGGCTGAGCTGCAACGCTTTCACGCTGCAGTGACCACGGTGCGTGCGGAAATGCGCGATCTGCGCGACCGCCTGCACGGCGCATTGGCGCACGAGGTTGGTGAATTCATCGACCTGCATGCGCTGTTGCTGGATGACCCCGAGCTGCTCTCGGGCATTGATGATTTGATTCGCACCGGCCATTATTCGGCCGACTACGCCCTGCGCCTGCAACGCAACCGCTTGGCTGCGGTATTCGAAAGCATGGACGATGCGTACCTGCGCAGCCGCATCGACGACATCGATCAAGTCATCGGCCGCTTGCATGCGGCACTGCACAGCCAGCATGCAGTGCTGCAAGGCGTGTCGGGCGAAATTCTGGTGACCGACAGCGTGGCCCCCGCCGAGTTGGCACTGCTGCAATCGCAGGGCGTGGTCGGCGTGGTCACCGCCGGCGGCAGCCCCCTCTCGCACAGCGCCATCCTGGCCCGCAGTCTGCATCTGCCATTGGTGGTGGGTAGTCCACATCTGCTGCAAAAAGCCAATGATGGTGATGTGTTGATCATCGATGGCAGCACCGGGTTGGTAGTGCTGGAGCCCAATGCCGGTGACCTGCGCGCGCACCATGCCCGCGTGGCCGAAGCGCGGCGCGAACGCCGCCAGCTCAATCGGCTACGGCGTGAACCGTCGCGCACCCGCGACGGCATCGATATCAAGCTGTGGGCCAATGCCGAATCCCGTGACGATGTCAGCGAAGCGCACGCCCTAGGCGCAGCGGGTGTCGGCCTGTATCGCACTGAATTTTTATTCCTGGGCAGCAATGCATTGCCGGATGAGGATGCCCAGTTCCGTGCTTACCGTGACGCGGTATTGGCGATGACCGGGCGCACCGTAACCATTCGCACGCTGGATCTGGGCGCAGACAAGGCCGACAAAACCGGGCTGGCACTACGCGATGAACCCAATCCGGCATTGGGTTTGCGCGGGGTTCGTCTGTCGTTGGCGCGCCCGGAATTGCTGCGCGCACAACTGCGAGCCATCGGTCGGGCGTCTGGCTATGGACCAATCCGCATTCTGGTGCCGATGGTGACTGCTGCGGAAGAACTGCAAGCGGTGCGTAGCGCGCTGCATGCGGCACTGGCAGAGTTGCGCGCCGAAGGGCTTGAAGTAGCCGCGCACATTCCGCTGGGGGCGATGATCGAAGTGCCTTCGGCGGCACTGGCGCTGCGAAGTTTTATTGGCGGCTGTGATTTCATCTCGGTAGGCACCAATGACCTGGTGCAATACCTGCTGGCAGCCGACCGCACCAATGAATCCTTGGGCGAGTTGTACTCACCACTGCATCCTGCGGTGTTGCGGGTATTGCACGATGTGATCCGCACCGGCCTGCGGCGGCGGATTCCAGTCACGGTGTGTGGGGAAATTGCGGCCGATCCCACTTTCGTGCCACTGCTGCTGGCGCTGGGCCTGACCGAACTCAGCTTGCATCCAGCAACCTTGTTGGAAGTTCGCCAGACCATTCGCAACAGCATGCATGCACAGTTGCGGGCCGCTGCCCCCAGCTTGCTGCGTGCGCGCAACCGTGCTTCGATTTTGCGCTGGCTGAACACCCATTCCCAACCGTAGGAGCCCGCCCTGTGCGCGACATCATGCTTGGACAGTTGTCATCTGCACAAGCGATAATGTGCGCATCATGAACGCCTGACCCCTCGCCTGCGTGCCCTGCACCGCGGCGTCCCTCTTATCCGCCGGAACCACGCATGGCCGAGCCCATTCGCCACGACAAGACTGCGCGCCAGCTGCGCCTGTTGTCCGATGCGCTGGACAGTGGCCGGCTGGGGCCGGTGCGGCGCATGGTCAACACGCTGTCGCCGGCCGAGATCGGCAACCTGCTGGAATCGCTGCCGCCGGGCAAGCGCAGCGTGGTGTGGGGGCTGGTGGACGCCGAGGATGACGGCGAAGTGCTGGTGCATGTTGGCGAGGAAGTGCGCGAAAGCCTGATTGCCGACATGGATCAGGACGAGCTGGTGGCCGCGGCCTCCGACCTCGACATCGACGACTTGGCCGATCTGGTGGAAGACCTGCCAGACACGGTGATCGACGAAGTGTTGAAGTCGATGGACCGCGAAAACCGCGAGCGCCTCGAACAGGTGCTGTCCTACGCCGAAGACAGTGCCGGCCGCTTGATGAACCCGGATATAGTCACCGTCCGCGCCGACACCACCATCGACGTCGTGCTGCGCTACCTGCGCCTGCGCGGTGAACTGCCCGACCACACCGACCATCTGTATGTGGTCAGCAAGCGTCACCAGTATCTGGGGCGGATCGCACTGCAAGCCTTGCTGACCCACGAGGCCGGCACCCCGATCAACCAACTGCTGGATGACGAACAACCTGCGATTGACGTCAACGAAACCTCGGCGGAAGTCGCCCGGCAATTTTCCGACCACGACTGGATCAGTGCGCCAGTGGTGGATGACAGCAACATCCTGCTGGGCCGCATCACCATCGATGACGTGGTCGACATCATCCGCGAGCAGGCCGAGCACCAGGTGATGTCGGCCGCCGGCCTGGACGAGGACGAGGACCTGTTCTCACCGGTACGGCGCGCATTTCGCCGCCGCATGTTGTGGCTCACGATCAACCTAGCCACCGCCTTCCTTGCCTCATCGGTGGTCAACCAATTCCAGGACACGATCGCGCATCTGGTTGCGCTGGCGGTGCTGATGCCGATTGTGGCCGGCATGGGCGGCAATGCCGGCACGCAAGTCCTCGCACTCATGGTACGCGGGCTGGCGTTGGGCCAGATTGGTGGCACCAATATCGGCGTGCTGGTGTGGAAGGAAGTGCGCATCGCCATCATCAACGGCATCGGCATTGGCCTGTTGCTGGCGCTGATCGTGCTGGCGTGGTTCCACGATGCCAAACTGTCGCTGGTCATTGCCTTGGCACTGACCGTCAATTTCACCTCCGCTGCGCTGGCCGGTGTGTTTGTGCCCGTGACGGTCAAACGCTTCGGCTTCGATCCGGCCCTGGCCGGCGGGGTGATCCTGACCACCGTCACCGATGTGATGGGATTCTTGTCCTTCCTCGGCCTGGCGACGCTTATTCTGGTGCGCTGAGCAGCGACTCCAGCACCGCCATGCGCACCGCCACGCCATTGGCCACTTGCTGCAAAATGCGCGACTGCGCACCGTCGGCTACCTCGTCACTGATTTCCACCCCGCGATTCATCGGCCCCGGATGCATCACGATGGCGTTCACCGCCGCACGCCGCACGCGCAGACTGGTCAGCCCATAGTCGCGGTGGTAATCCTCGATCGAATCCACCAGCCCTTCGGTCATGCGTTCGCGTTGCAAGCGCAGCATCATCATGGCGTCCACACCGTCCAGCGCGGCATCAAAATCATCGGTGACGACGCAGCCATGCAAGGTGTCGTCATCCGGCAACAACGCCGCCGGCCCGCACACCCGGATTTCGCCACAACCCAGCGCACGCAACGCATGCAGGTCACTCCGCGCCACCCGCGAATGCTTCACATCGCCCACCATCACCACTTTGAGCGTGGAAAAATCGTCACCGTGCGCTTGCCGCAGCGTCAACATGTCCAGCAGGCCTTGGGTGGGATGATGGCTGCGGCCATCGCCGGCATTGACCACCGCCACGCCAGGATTGGCTACCGCCGCCAGCGCCGCCACCGCACCATCCTGTTTATGCCGTACCACAAACCCGCGCACACCCATCGCCTGGATGGTGCGTAAGGTGTCCATATCGGTCTCGCCCTTGGTCGCCGAGGAGGTCGAGGCATCGAAATTGAGGATCTGCGCCCCCAACCGCTGCGCCGCCAATTGAAAGCTCAAGCGGGTGCGGGTGGACGGCTCGAAGAACAGTGTGCACACCGCCACCCCAGCCAGTGCCTGTGCGGCCTGCGCACCGTCGGCAAAGGCCTGGGCGCGGCGCAACAAGCGATCCAACCCATCCACCGGCAGATGTTCCAGATCGAGCAAGTGGCGAAATTGACCGTTGGCGTCGAGATGCAGACTCATGGGCAGCGTCAGAAAAGGGGGCGAATTCGTATTTTATTCCAGGCACCCACAAAATGATCTTGCCTGCGGCCTCGCCCTCCCAGTGCACGACCTCCTGCCGCAGTTCAATCGCGTGGAGGCGACAGTCGGTCTTGGGTACCTGCAGACAACCAGCGCTCGACAATCACT
This sequence comes from uncultured Thermomonas sp., assembly GCF_937872235.1. NCBI lineage: Bacteria > Pseudomonadati > Pseudomonadota > Gammaproteobacteria > Lysobacterales > Lysobacteraceae > Thermomonas > uncultured Thermomonas sp. The sequence goes on along the minus strand of NZ_CALMPC010000087.1, from coordinate 7,938 downwards.
GCAGCCGCTACGGCATCCAGCACATCCGCATCGCGACGTTTGCGGGTACCGGCGGCGCGGGCGGCGGCAAAACGGCGAGCGGCTTCTTGTGAGCTGTTGCGTTCGTCGATCATCGCCACGGGCAGGCCGCTGCGGGCGTGGATTTGCTGGGCAAATGCCTTGGCAACTTTGCGGATCGGTTGATCACCGCCATCCAAGGTCATCGGGTCACCCACGATCAAGCCGTCGGGTCGCCATTCACGCAGGAGTTTGTCGAAAAGCACCCAGTCCGGGCCGCCTGCATGCACATCGATGACCGCAATCGCAGTGGCATTGCCGGTTAACGCATTGCCAACAGCTACCCCGATTCGACGTGCGCCGACATCGAACCCCAATACCGTGCCATCGGCACGCAAGGTGAAACTGGCCGCGCTCGGCTCGCTCATGCGTGGCCGCTGTGGCTGGCGTGGTTGAGCAAGTCCACGCCAATGCTGCCGGCAGCGGATTGCCAACGCAATGCCATCGGCAGCTGAAACAGCACGTCACGGCGGTTGGGTACCAACAGCCAACTGTCATCCACCAGCTCTTGTTCCAATTGACCTGCGCCCCAGCCGGCGCATCCCAATGCCACCAGTGCTTGGGCGGGACCTTCGCCGCGCGCCATCGCTTCCAGCACATCGCGCGAGGTGGTCAGATACAAACCATTACCCACTTCCAAACTGGAATCCCAAGTGCGATCGCCTTCATGCAGCACAAAACCGCGCTCGGGATGTACTGGCCCACCCGCCAGCACCACCTGCGCCTTCAATGCGTCGTTGTCGCTGGCCACACCCATCTGTTGCAGCACTTCGCCAACGGTGTAATCGGAGGGCCGATTGACGATCACCCCCATCGCGCCGTCAGCATCGTGCTGGCAGATCAAGGTGACGCTGCGCTCGAACTGCGAGTCTCGCAACGCGGGTAGCGCGATCAACAGGTGATTGCCAAAGTTTTGCCGTGACTCGTCCATAGCGCATATTTTAGCGCGCCGTGGGCGACGGCCGAAGGGCTCAGCGCGCTTCGGCCACCTCCACCCCATCCAGGCCCTGCGCCAAGGTGCGCGCATCGCCACCTTGTGCCAGCTTGATCCGCAGGCGCACTTCGTTGCTGGAGTCAGCAAAGCGCAGCGCGTCCTCGTAGCTGATTTCACCCGCTTGATACAGCTCAAACAGGCTTTGATCGAAGGTCTTCATGCCCATTTGCACGGATTCCCTCATCACTTCCTTCAGCTTATGGATCTCGCCGTCGCGGATGTAGTCCTGCACCAGCGGGGTGCCCAGCAGGATCTCCATCGCCACCCGCCGCGCTTTGCCATCCGGGGTGGGGATCAATTGCTGCGCGACCACACCCTTGAGGTTTAGCGACAAGTCCATCAGCAACTGGCTGCGGCGCTCCTCGGGGAAGAAATTGATGATGCGATCCATGGCCTGGTTGGCATTGTTGGCGTGCAGCGTGCACAACACCAAGTGGCCGGTTTCGGCAAACGCAATGGCGTGATCCATGCCTTCGCGGGAGCGCACCTCGCCGATCATGATCACGTCAGGCGCTTGCCGCAGCGTGTTCTTCAGCGCGTTGTCCCAGCTGTCGGTATCAATGCCGACTTCGCGCTGGGTAATGATGCAGCCATCGTGTTTGTGCACGAACTCAATCGGGTCTTCAATCGTGATGATATGCCCGGTGGAGTTGGCGTTGCGATAGCCAATCATCGCCGCCAGCGAGGTGGATTTACCGGTACCCGTGGCGCCCACGAAGATAATCAAGCCGCGCTTGGTCATTGCCAAGGTCTTGATGATGGGGGGCAGACTGAGTTCTTCCACGGTGGGGATGCGGGTTTCGATACGACGCAGCACCATGCCCACCTGGTTGCGCTGATAGAAACAACTGACACGGAAGCGCCCGACCCCGGCCACGCCGATCGCGAAATTGCACTCGTGGGTTTTTTCAAATTCCTCACGCTGCAGCGGCGTCATCACGTTCAATACCAGATCACGCGACTGCTGCGGCGTGAGCGGGCTCTGGGTGATCGGGCTGATGCGGCCGTTGACCTTCATCGACGCCGGCATACCGGCCGTAATGAACAGATCCGACGCCTTTTGGTGCGCCATCAGTTTAAGGAACGAGGTGAAATCAATGCTGCTCATGGCGCTCTCCTGCGGCCCGGTGCTTACTCGAACAAGCGCTTGTCTTTGGCGTATTCACGTGCCTGCTGGCGGCTGACCATGCCGCGCTTGACCAGCTCTTGCAGGTTTTGATCCAGCGTCTGCATGCCCACGTTTTGGCCAGTCTGAATCGACGAATACATCTGCGCCACCTTGTCCTCACGGATCAGGTTGCGGATGGCGGGGGTGCCCACCATGATTTCGTGCGCGGCAGTACGGCCGCCGCCGACTTTCTTCAGCAGCGCCTGCGAAATCACCGCACGCAATGATTCGGACAGCATCGAACGCACCATCGGCTTTTCGCCGGCGGGGAACACGTCGATGATGCGATCGATGGTCTTGGCCGCCGAACTGGTATGCAAGGTGGCGAATACCAAATGCCCGGTTTCGGCGGCGGTCAGTGCCAAGCGGATGGTTTCCAAGTCACGCAATTCGCCGACCAGAATATAGTCGGGGTCTTCGCGCAGGGCCGAGCGCAAGGCTTCATTGAAGCCGTGGGTGTCGCGGTGCACTTCGCGCTGGTTGATCAAGCACTTCTGCGAGGTGTGGACGAATTCGATGGGATCTTCCACCGACAGGATGTGGCCGTATTCGGTTTTGTTGATGTGATCCACCATCGCTGCCAGCGTGGTGGATTTGCCGGACCCTGTCGGCCCGGTCACCAGAATCAGCCCCACCGGCTGCTCGATGAGTTCCTTGAAGATGCGCGGGCAACCCAAGTCTTCCAGCGTCAGCACTTCCGACGGAATGGTACGGAACACCGCACCGGCGCCACGGTTCTGATTGAATGCATTGACACGAAAGCGCGCCAGACTTGGGATTTCAAAGCTGAAGTCCACTTCCAAGAATTCTTCGAAGTCGCGCCGCTGCTTGTCCGACATGATGTCGTACACCAGCGCATGCACCTGCTTGTGATCCAGAGCGGGGATATTGATGCGGCGCACGTCGCCATCCACACGAATCATCGGCGGCAAACCTGCCGACAGATGCAAGTCCGATGCTTTGTTCTTGACCGAAAATGCCAGAAGTTCAGCGATATCCATGCGTACTCCCCAACCCGAATGTGAATTGTCAGCCGGCGTGCAGTCCCTTGTGTAACGACTCGTGCCTTCGCTAAACCGCTGGCACCGCCCGCGCCCCGCAGGCAGTATGAGCGTCACCCCTGCCCGCGTACAACTACCACCGTGCCAAATTCCGAAACCAACGCATGCACAGCCCTGCATTCGGCCGTGTCCTTGATCGACAACGCAAGTCAACGCTGCGGCAGGCCAAACGCTCGCCTGCTGGCGGTCTCCAAAACCCGATCAGCTGCAGCGATTGCCGCCATGGCGGCTTGTGGCCAGCAGGCGTTTGGCGAAAATTACGTACAGGAAGCCCTGCCTAAAATCGAGGCACTGCGCGGACTCGGGCTGGAATGGCATCTCATCGGCCACCTGCAATCCAACAAAGCGGAGCAGGCAGCTGTTGCGTTCGACTGGGTGCAAACACTGGATCGACTCAAGCTGGTCACTGCACTGGCAAAGCATCGCCCAGATTCGTTGTCACCACTGAATGTGCTGATCCAGGTCAATATCGATGATGAAGCCAGCAAGAGCGGCTGCCATCCCGATGAAGTCGCCGCGCTCGCGGTTGCCATCACCCATGAGCCGCGCCTGCACCTGCGTGGCTTGATGGCCATTCCCGCCCCTGCGCCTGATATGCAGCGCCGTCGATCAGCGTTTCGGGCGATGACTGCATTGTTCACCGCCGTACACATGCGACACCCCGGCATCGATACCCTGTCGATGGGAATGAGCGAGGATTTTGTGGCCGCCATTGAAGAAGGTGCGACCATGGTGCGCATCGGCAGCGCGCTATTTGGCGCACGCCAACCCAAGACGGAGCCCGCAGCATGAATGACCACCCAATCGCTTTTATCGGCGGCGGCAATATGGCGCGCAGCCTGATTGGCGGCCTGCTGGCACAGGGCCACGCACCCGCATCGATCCACGTTGCTGAACCCGTGCCTGCGCTACGCGATGCACTGCGCGCCGACTTTGGCGTGGCGGTGTTCGACGATGGCGCACAGGCGGTCGCGGGTGCCGATACCTGGGTGCTAGCCACCAAACCGCAGGTACTGCGCCAAGTGTGCGGGGCACTGGCAAGCCACGCACAAACCAGTGCGCCGCTGGTGGTTTCAATCGCCGCCGGGATCACGGCCGCGCAAATTGAGCGTTGGCTGGGTGGAGGCATCAAAGTGGTGCGCACAATGCCCAACACCCCTGCGCTGCTCGGCGCCGGGGTCACCGGCCTGTACGCCAGCGCACGCGTGGATACAGCCGGCCGCGACTTCGCCGATCGCCTGCTGTCGGCCGCCGGCAAGACCGTGTGGCTTGCCGACGAGGCCCAGATGGATGCGGTGACCGCGGTGTCGGGTAGCGGCCCGGCGTATGTGTTTTTGCTGACTGAAGCGATGGTCGATGCTGGCATCACCGAAGGGCTCGCTGCCGATGCGGCGCGCCGCCTTGCGCTGCAAACCGTGTTGGGCGCAGCGCGGATGCTGACGGAATCCGATGTGGATGCCGCCGAGTTACGCCGCCGCGTGACTTCGCCCAATGGCACCACCCAGGCGGCAATCGAAATGTTGGAAGCCGGCGGCTTCCGTGGCCTTGTCAAGGCCGCCATCCACGCCGCCCGCCGCCGCGGCCAGGAACTATCTGCGGCCAATGATTAAGGATCTGAATATGCGCATGGCCACCTTTTATCGTTATTTGGCTAGCGCTTTTGTTGTCGTTTTGGTCGGCGCGTTGGACGCGTGCAGCCAAGGTGCTGCCCCCACCCCTGCCAAACCGCTGAACCTTAGCGCCGCCATCCATCAGGCCAAGGTTGGTGATGCCGTGCTGCAAACCCAAACCGTGCCGTTATCGTCAATCAATGCAGCCACCGCCAAGCACTACGGCATCGACACCACCAAGGAAGGGGTTCTGTGGTTGGTGACCGTGCGCGATGCCGCCGGCAATTCACTAAGCCCTGCCGACTTGCAGCTCAGTGCCACGACCAGCGTGTTGCCAGATCCGCCCAAGCCGTTGTCCCTGCGCGCCATTCAAACCGCAGGCATGACCGACTACATCGGCGTGGTGCAGGCCAATGCGCCCGCCAGCGTACAATTCCAGTTGGTGGCCAAACGCGGCACGGAGCGCAGCGAAGTGACCACCACGGTGGATCTTCAGCGCTGAGGCTCGACGCCAACGCTCAGCGCAACTACTGGACCCGGATGAGCTGCACCGCTGATCGCCAGCTCACGGATACAACATTCGCTGCGACCAACTGCCATCGGCGGCGCATTCGTGCAGGTGCCGCTCGTGCAGGCGGTATTGCGCGCCGTACCAGAACTCCACCACCCGTGGCCTGATCCGGAATCCACTCCAGCGCGGCGGGCGCGGCACGTCGCGGCCAGCAAACTCGGCGTCGAATTTATCCAACTGCGCATCGAAGGTCTCACGCGCATCCAAGGTTTCCGACTGCTGCGATGCCCACGCGCCCAACTGGCTACCGCGCGGGCGGCTGGCGAAATAGGCATCCGCCTCGGCTGCAGACACGATTTCAACCCCGCCCTCGATGCGCACCTGCACGCCATTGCGCACCCGCGGCCAATGAAACAACAACGCCGCCTGCGGATTGGCTTGCAGCTCACGCCCCTTGCGCCCATCCAGATGGGTGTAGAACACGAAACCACGCGCATCCCATGTTTTCAGCAACACAATCCGCGCCGACGGCCGGCCCTGCGCATCTACGCTGGCCACGGTCATCGCCGTGCGGTCAGGCTCGCCGGCGGCCAAGGCCTCGGCAAACAGAGTGTTGAAGGTCGCGAGGATATCGTCAGGAAGTGTGCTCATGGTGATATTGTGGCCTGTCCGCATCCTTGGTGCACCCTGCTGTTAGCATGTTGCGATGCAAAAACAGCACATCATCCTGGTCGGCCCGATGGGCAGCGGCAAAAGCACGCTGGGTGCGGCATTGGCGGCGCGATTGGGGCTTGGCTTCGTGGATGTGGATGCCTGCATCGTGGCGATGGCGGGCATGTCGATTCCGGATATTTTCGCAACCGAAGGCGAAGCCGGGTTTCGCGACCGCGAAGCGCAAGCACTGGCCGACGCACTCGCCCACCAGCCCGCGGTGGTTGCCACCGGCGGTGGCGCGGTGCTGCGCCAAGCCAACCGCGACGCAATGCAGGCCGTCGGTTGCGTGGTGTATTTGCATGTATCGACGCAAGAACAACTGCGGCGCATCGAAGGGGACCGTAATCGTCCGCTGCTGGACAGCGACGCCCCCGCGCAGCGGTTGGCCGAATTGCAAAGCCAGCGCGAACCGCTGTATCGGCAAATCGCCAATCTCGTGATTGACACCAGCGTGCAGACGCCCGAACAACTGGCCGCGGCATTGGTGCTGCGGCTGCACGCCCTCAAGGATCCTCACGCATGAGCACTGCACCGCAAATCGTCGCTGTCGGTGGCAACGCGCCGTATCGCATCCACATTGGCGCAGGCCTGCTGGATGACGGCGTGCTGCTCACCGCCACCCTGCGTGGCCGCCACGCGCTGATCGTCAGTGATGCCAATGTGGCACCGCTGTATGCCAAGCGCGTGGAGGCCGCGCTGCGTGCCGCACAACCCGACTTGCGTATCGCGCGTCATGTCATCGATGCCGGTGAAGCGGAAAAAACGCTGGCCAATTTCGGTGGCGTGATCGATGCATTGGCCACCCTGGGCGCCACCCGCGACGCCTGCATCTATGCGCTGGGTGGCGGGGTGATGGGTGATATGGCCGGGTTTGCCGCCGCGTGCTGGATGCGCGGCATTGACGTGGTACAACTGCCCACCACCTTGCTGGCCATGGTGGATTCTTCGGTCGGTGGCAAGACCGCGGTGGACATCCCGCAGGGCAAGAATTTGGTGGGTGCGTTCCATCCGCCGCGCGCGGTGATTGCCGACACCGCCACCCTGCGCAGCCTGCCCCCCCGCGAGCTGCGCGCCGGCTTGGCCGAAGTCATCAAATACGGCGCGATTGTGGATGCCGAATTCCTACGCTGGCTGGAGGCGCACTGCGATGCCTTGCTGGCCGCCGACGATGCCGCCCTGTCGGCCGCGATTGCACGTAGCTGCACGCACAAGGCAGCGATCACCGAGCGCGACCCGTTCGAACACGGCGAGCGTGCGCTGCTCAATTTCGGCCATACCTTTGGCCATGCGATCGAGGCCGAGCAAGGCTATGCCCACGGCTTCAACCACGGCGAAGCGGTGGCGGTAGGCATGCTGTTGGCAGCCAAGCTTTCCGGCTTGCTGGGGATGGCCAGCGATGCCGATACCAGCACCCTGCGCAGCCTGCTGCAACGCTTCGGCCTGCCGGTAGAGCTGCCTACTGGGTTGGCACCCGATGCCCTGCTTGCACGCATGCGGCTGGACAAGAAAGCACAAGCCAGCGGCCTGCGCTTCATCCTCTGGAACGGCCCGGGCACGGCCAGTGTGGTGAAGGATGTGAATGAAGCTGCGGTGCTACAGGCGTTGCGCGGCTAGTCCGAACTTGATATTCAATCCGGATCGATCGATATGGATCCATCCGGATTCCAGTCCACCTCGGTGATTCCAGGGCTTTCCTGCTCCAGTCGATCCCGTTCCCGTTGCGCACTGGCTTCTGCAGCAAATTTTCCGGCAATGCGCCCCCCCTGAGAGGTGAGGATAGCCACCACGATCCGCTGGAGCTCTGCATCAACCCAGGGTTTCTC
>NZ_CALMPC010000086.1:0-15189 GCF_937872235.1 uncultured Thermomonas sp. | reverse complement strand
GGCTCGGTCAATCTTGCCTCCAAGGAGTCTGCGTTGCGTGCGCTGGGCGATATCGCCGGTTATTTCCGGCGTACCGAGCCGCACAGCCCGGTGGCCTATTTGCTGGAGCGCGCAGTGGCCTGGGCCAATATGCCTTTGGAGCAATGGTTGGCCGAAGTGGTGCGGGATGACACCACGTTGTCGTCGATCCGTGAGCGCGTGGGCCTGCCGCCAAGCTGAATCATCCCCCCCGCCAGGCACCCACAAGTGTGGGCACGCCGAACGGCATATGCCCAAGTCTGGCCGTCCGATGGATGTTTCGTCAGCGCCTGCTTCCTAGACTCATTGAATGTTCTGGAGCGCTTCGCCAATCCGGCAGGCGCAACTAACGTCAACCCACTCAGCAACCCACAACGCGTACGGGGATTCAAATGGCCAAGAAGGAAAGTACCCAGCACAAACTTGATCGCGTCCGCGCCCCGCGCGTACAGCTCACCTATGACGTTGAAGTGGGGGATGCGATCGAGAAAAAGGAACTACCGTTCGTGGCGGGTGTGGTGGGTAATTTCAGCGGCCAGCCTGCCGAGCCACTGGCGAAGTTGAAGGATCGCAAGTTCGTCAACGTCGATAAAGACAATTTTGACGATGCAATGAAGGGCATGAAGCCGCGTGCGCAAATGCAAGTGGAAAACAAGCTTGCTGGTGATGGCTCGAAGCTGGGTGTGGAGTTGAACTTCCGCAGCTTGGAAGATTTCTCGCCGGAGCGCGTGGCCAATCAAATCGAGCCATTGCGCAAGTTGCTGGAGGCGCGCCAGAAGCTGGCAGATCTGCGTAACAAAGCAGCAGGCAATGACAAATTCGAAGATTTGCTCAATGACGTACTCGCCAATACCGACAAGATCGCCCAGCTGAGCAAGGAAGTCGGGCCCAAGTCCGAAGAGTGATTCGAGCCTGCGTGGACGAACCACTGGCACTTCGCCTGAACTTTTGATTCCAAACCGTCAAACGAGCAAACAACATGGCCAATACCGAAACCCAGGCTGCAACCTCCGCCACTGCAGAAGCCGCTGAAGGCGGGCTGTTGGATCAGATTCTGACCCAGAGCAAAATTGCCCGTTCGGATACCGAACGTACCCGTGCGCGTGATCTGATCGCGGAATTGGTGGCGCAGGTCAGCGATGGTGCAATGGTGGTTTCCAAGGATGCGATTGGCGCACTGGATGCACGTATCGCCGAAATCGACCGTGTGCTATCCGAGCAATTATCTGCAGTGATGCATGCACCTGAGTTTCAGCAGCTGGAAGGTAGCTGGCGTGGTTTGAAATACCTGGTCGATAACTCTGAAACCAGCACCACGCTGAAGATCAAGGTGTTCAACACCACCAAGAAGGAGTTGATCAAGGACTTCAAAAATGCAGCGGACTTCGACCAGGGCACGCTGTTCAAGAAGCTCTATGAAGAGGAATACGGCACTTTTGGTGGCGCACCGTTTGCCACTTTGATCGGCGATTTCGAGTTCGGTCGGCATCCGGAAGACATGTATTTGCTGGAAGAAATTTCCCACGTGTGTGCCGCTGCCCATGCGCCGTTCCTCAGTGCCGCGTCGCCGGAATTGCTGGGCTTTGACGATTTCACCGAACTGTCCGGCCCGCGTGATCTGGCCAAGATCTTCGATACCGTTGAATACGCCAAGTGGAAGAGCTTCCGTGCATCTGAAGACTCCCGCTATGTGGGCCTTGCAATGCCGCATGTGTTGGGTCGCCTGCCGTATGGCCCAGACACCGATCCGGTGGAGGCATTCAACTTTGTCGAGCGCACAGATGGCACAGAGCACGGCAAGTACTTGTGGATGAATGCGGCGTATGCGCTGGGAGCCAAGGTAACCGATGCGTTTGCCAAATACGGCTGGTGTGCGGCCATTCGCGGAGTGGAAGGTGGCGGCTTGGTCGAGGGCTTGCCGACCCACACCTTTGCCACTGACGATGGCGAAGTTGCGCTCAAGTGCCCGACTGAAATCGCCATCACCGATCGGCGTGAAAAAGAGCTCGCCGATCTGGGCATGATTCCGCTGGTGCATTGCAAGGGTACTGACTACGCGGCGTTCTTCTCCACCCAATCAGCGCAGAAGGCCAAGGAATACAACACCGATGCCGCCAACGCCAACGCGCGCTTGTCGTCGCAACTGCAGTACATCTTTGCGGTGAGTCGTATCGCGCATTACTTGAAGTCGATGATGCGCGACAAGATCGGCAGTTTCGCCAGCAAGTCCAGTGTCGAAATGTTCCTGAATAACTGGATTGCCCAGTACGTGTTGCTGGACGATAACGCGTCGCAGGAAATGAAGGCGCAATACCCGCTGCGCGAAGCGCGCGTGGAAGTGGTGGATGTTCCCGGCAAGCCGGGTGCATACAAGTCGGTTGCTTTCCTGCGGCCCCACTATCAGCTGGATGAGCTCAGCGTTTCGCTGCGCATGGTCGCGGAATTGCCGAAGTCGGCACGCTGACCTGAATAAAAACAACGCACTACTTTTCTGATTTCACTCACGGAGAACTGCAATGGCAAGTGATATTTTCATGAAGATTGACGGCATCGATGGCGAATCTGCAGATGCTAAACACAAAGGCGAGATCGACGTGCTGGCATGGTCGGTGGGTGCCACCAACTCCGGTTCGATGGCCTATGGCGGTGGTGGTGGTACCGGTAAGGTCGCCTTCCAGGATCTAAGCATCACCAAGCGCATCGACAAGAGCAGCCCGAAGATGATGGAGAAGTGCGCTGATGGCACCCACATCAAGAAGGCCGTGCTGATTGCGCGCAAGCAGGGTGGCCAGCAGATGGATTACGTCAAGATCACGCTGTCGGATCTGCTGGTGTCCAGCATCTCGATGTCGGGCTCGGGTGATGATTCTGAAACTGTTTCGTTCAACTACGGCCATATCGAATACACCTACACCGCACAGAAGCAAGATGGGTCGAAGGAAGGCGATACCGGCATGAAGTGGAACATCAAGAAGAACGACAAGAGTGGCGCATAACATCGCATACCGATGTCACGTGGCTTGATGGATCGTTTGGTCGATGTGCCCCTGCCGGAGGATACTGGCAGGGGCATTTCGGTGACTGAAATTCGCAAAGGAATTGCGGCGGATCTTGAAAACTTGCTCAACACGCGCTCGGAAGCGGCACGGCTGATTCCTGAGACGTTCAAGGAGTGCCGAGCGTCATCATTGACCTTCGGTATCCTTGATTTTTCCTCCTACAGCTTGCTCAGCCCACAGGATCGAGACCGTATCCGTCGCTCGCTGGAGCAAGCAATCAGCCTGCACGAAGCGCGTTTGACCCGAATTCGAGTGACGTTGGAGCCGCAGCGCGAGCTAGATCGCGCTCTGCGCTTTCGGGTCGATGCATTGATGGTATTGGGGTCAGACAACGAAAAAGTGCAGTTCGATGCGGTGCTGCAGTTGAACTCGCAAAACTACATGGTGCGCTGAGCATCGAGTGCTAAGCGCTGATTCGTTATTGGTATCAAGCATCCAATAACGCCATCTTGCACGCAAGCTGCAGGCCGCTTTCCAGTTGGCCAGCAAGGTGGTCTTGCCACCAGGCACTGGTTTGAATTGACTCTTTGCCATCTGCGCCCACGACAGGAAATGCCTGCATGCGCTCGACGAGTGCTTGCAGCAAGGCGATGCGATCGCGCTTGCCGTTCAACAACTTGACCAGCTCCAGCCCCAGCTGGCTGTCGAGGCGCACCATGGAGGGCCGCAGACTGGTCAGCATGTCTTGCCCATTCTCCAGCTGCACGCGGGATAGCGGATTCAAGCAAGGGTATTCACTGGGCGAATTGGCAAACGCCGGCGCATCGATATGCAGGGTCAGTAGGCCGTATTCGAAGGCGATGAGCAAAGCCTTGCAGAGTGTGCCGCGGATTTCCTGCAGATTTTCGTGCTGATCCTCATGCAGGTTGCCGCCACCCTGGGTTGTTGCCAGGTGTTGCTGCAGCAGTGTGTCGACCGATAGAGCGCAGGGAAACGCGTTGCCAATGGCGGTCAATGCACTGGCGACCAATGTATTCGGCGTGGTGAGAGCTGCTCCACCGCTGGCGCAAAAACGTCGTAGTCCCGGGTGAGCCTTTCCTATGTCGGTGTCTGCAAAGGCGGCGTCTTCGTACAGATGTCCTGTCGCTTGCATCTGCAGTACCGCATCCGCTTGTGCTGGGCGCACAATCGCTACTTCTTGCCGGCAGAGCAGGGTTTGTCGGAAGCGCCGGCCTTTCAGATAGTCCAGATATTGTTCGCGGCGAATCACATCACCGGCCGCCAGTTGAGCCAGGCTCGCTGCGGTGTGGTCGGGTAACGAGGCGCCGCTGGAGTCGTGATATTCCGCTTCGGCGAGAAAACCCAGGCCGTGAGTATGCGCGCGTGCAGCGAAATCGGTAATTGAATACGGCAGATTCAATTCGGCCAAGTCGTCGTGGTAGAACACCGCCGATTCGGTTTTTTCGAGCAAATCCTGCGCTTCATGGCGGACCACATCTGCATAGGGTGTCTTGGTGGTCACCGATGCCTGTAGCCAGGCCAGAAACTCGCGCGCCAGCGCAATTTTCTGCAATGGTTCGTTGATGCTGGAGGTATGTTGCTGCAGCATGTCCCACATCATTCGGCGCAGATGGCAGCCGGGCAGGGCGTTATAGCTGATATATGCGATGCCGTTCGCTGTCAGCATGCGCTGGCACAGCGCCAGCAGTGTGTCCTGCACCGAGGCCGGAACCCATGAGAAGAACCCATGCGCGACGATATAGTCGAATGGCGTCGCGCCGCACTCCCATTGGCAAACATCTGCCGCATGCAGTTGCAGATTGGTCAGACCCAATTGCTGACGCATCGCCTCACCACGCGCAATCGCGGTCTGCGACATATCCACGCCGACGAATTGTGCTTGCGGGTAGGCCAGCGCCAAGCTGAGCAATTGCAGGCCATCACCGCAACCTACTTCCAGTAATCGGCATTGGATGGGCGACGCGCTGGCCAGTCCATGCAGGCGGCCAATTGCAGCCAATCGCGATGGGTGCATCTGCGGAAAAATCAGCGCCGGGTATTGCAGGGCATCGTAAGCAAATGCTGCGGTCACGGGTTGTCCTCTTTGGGGAGCGCTTTGGCCGCCAAGACCGCGGCCAGCATTGCTTCGCGCAGGCGTTGCGGTGCTACAGGTTTGAACAGCACAGGGATGCGTTTGGATGTAATTATTGCAATCTGCTCGGGGCGGGTTTCGCCGGTCACCAAAAGCCTGGCAAAGCTCGGATGTGCGGGGTCACACCGATAGCGATGGCTGACCGCATCCAGCACATCAAGGCCACTGAGCTCCGGGCCAAGATGTAGATCGCTGAGAATGAGATCCGGTGGCAGACTCCAGTCCTCGAGTTGGATGAGAGCACTGTCAACATCGTGGGCGGTACGCACCTCGCACCCCCATTCCAGCAACAGCGCGCGTAGCCCCTCCAGAATACTGGGCTCGTCATCAATGGCGAGCACGCGCAGGCCACTGATATCGAGCGGAAAATCGAGACTGTCGTTATCCGTAGGCATCACTTCCACGCTGCGATCCAAGGTGAGTGAAACCAAGGTGCCGCGTGCGGGTCGCGATGACAATGTCAGCGCGCAGCCACATAATTCTGCCAAACGCCGCACGGTCGCCAGTCCCAGCCCAAGGCCGCGCTTGCGCTCACCGGCGGGCAAGGTGCTCTGTTTGACCTGATAGAACTCATCGAACACCCGCTGTTGGTGTTCCGGTGCAATCCCGCAACCGGTATCCCAGACATCAATGCGCACTTGGCCGTTGTCTTGATGACGAACCCCGACCAAAACACCGCCGCTATCGGTATAACGCAGCGCATTACTGACCAGATTGTTGAGGATCCGTGCCAGCATGGTGCGGTCACCCTGCACCCAAGCATCGGTCTTGCGTACAACCAGCCGCAGGCCGCGCGATTCGGCCAGCATGCGGAAGTTGCGACTGACTTCATCGAAGACATCATCCAGCCGCACATTGGACACGCTGGCCTGCATGCTGCCGGACTCCAAGCGTGACAAATCCAGCAATTCGGCAAACAGTTGATCCAGCGAGGCCACGCATTCCTGGATATGCATGATGCGGGTGATCTTGTCAGGATCGGTCTCGCCGGCGCGCAGTGTCGAGGAAAACAACGTCAGGGCATACAACGGCTGACGCAGATCGTGGCTGGCCGCGGCCAGCAGCCGTGCGCGTGACAAGTTGGCGGATTCCAGCTTTGCGTTTTTCTCGGCCAATTCAATACTGGTGCGCCCCAGCGCACTTTGCATCCGGTTCTGCACCTGGGCCACCGACCTGGATGCTTCCTGGATCGCGTATTGAAGTTGCCACAATGGATTGTCGCGGCCATCCAGCGCCAATTGCAGGGGGGCACCCTTGCCCAGACGCTGCACCGCCAGCGTCAAGGCATGTATCGATGCGCGGAAACGCTGGGCGATACCCCAGCTGATGACCAACACCACGAGCACCGCCATCAACAACAAGCCTGCCGCCTTCCATAGCGCTGACCGTAATTGGGCAGCGGGCAACTGGGTATCCAATGGAAGTGCGGCCAGCGCCAACAAACCAAACGCCAGCAGCGCGGCCATGACCAGGGGCAATACCACGGCAATGGCCCATTGCCGCAGCAGCGAAGGAGCTTGACCTGTCGGGGAAGCTGAATGGGGAGATGACGAGGACGGTGCCTGCATGCGCATATTGAACTGGCGGTTGCCGATCTTTACGCAATTTGCGGGGTTGTCGGGCCAGATGCAATCCATGATGCCAGCAAAACAAAAAACCGCCTTGCGGCGGTCTTTGACTGCTCCCGAATCAGGTGTTCTGCAGAGCACGGGATTTTTCATTACCCATGAAATCAAGCTTGCCCAAGCAAAGGGAGTTTGTTTGGGTCGCCGGCATCAATCAGGCGATCAACAGCCAATTTGGCGGCGGCAAAGTCCACCTGCTGATCTGGTGATGCGAACTGTGCCTTCAGACTGGCGAGGGGGGCAGAAGCCCGAACAACAGGAATGGCTGTTGCAAAGAACAGCCCTGCTAGCCAAACAAGCCAGAAGCGGCGAAGTAGGCTGCCCATGCGTCCATGCACCAGTCACGTGACCCGAATCCTAGCCAATCATGAAGAGGGGTGCGATTCGAGTGCAGTTACAGCATGCCTGCAATGGATCCAGAAGCAGCGCAATTGCACGTTGGTGCTTGCAATCTTGTTGTGACACCAAGCTGGCAACGAAAAAACCGCCTTGCGGCGGTTTTGTCGTAACACCTTGAATCTATTGGTCGGGGAGACAGGATTCGAACCTGCGACCTCTACGTCCCGAACGTAGCGCTCTACCAGACTGAGCTACACCCCGATGGTGAGCCGCCCATTTTATGGAGAAGATGCGACATCTGCAAGGGGGGCAATGTGGCGGGACTCACGAGTCCAGCAGTGGCGCAAGATTGGGTTCCAGGAGTTGCCGGCGCCAACCTGCCAGTGCGCCGGTCCAGCCGCTGCCGTCCTGCAAGCCTTCCAGCAGGCGGCGGGAGGCCAGGACACCTTCGGGCAGGCCGAGGTCGGCGGCCAGTTTGGCTACGGCGGCCTGCATGGCGCGCAACTGCGCTTTGTTGCGATCGTCGCCACGCATGGGTGGCGCCTCGTTTTCGTCGGTCAGCGGTGTGCTCAACGCGAGCCATAGCGCCTCGCGCAGGCTGCGCGGGGATTTGGGCGAGGTATCCAGCAGGCCATCGCAGCTGCGCTTGTCGGGCGGATTCTGGCGCGCCAAGGTCACCGCCAGTTCGTTGTCTAGAATCCAACTGCGCGGTCGATCGCTGCTGCGTGCTTGCGCATCACGCCAGCGCAACAGCCGCAATAAGCGGCGTTGCCCCGCGGGGTCGAGAAATTGCGCGCTGCGCAGGGCCAAATGCGGCCAGCGTTCGCCATCGTCCTGCGCTGCATTGGCCAGTTGCCGGCGGCTGTCTTCGGCCAACCAGTTGGCGCGGCTATTGGTGGTAAGCGCGGTCTGCAACTGACGGTGCAGCGCATGCAGATGGCGCACATCGTCCGCGGCATAGTCCAGTTGTGCGGGCGAGAGTGGCCGACGCAGCCAATCCGAACGGGTTTCCCCCTTGGCCAGTTCGACGCCGGTGATGGCGTGCACCAGTTTCTGGTAGCTCAATCCGGCCCCCATGCCGCACAGGGCGGCGGCGGCCTGGGTATCGAACAAGGGCGCAGGCAGTGCACCACAGCTGTGCTGGAATGCCACCAGATCTTCGCTGGGACTGTGCATCAGCTTGAGCACTTCAGGATTTTCCAGCATTGCGACCAAGACCGCGCAGATGCCGGGGACTTGCGGATCGACCAACAGGATGTCGTCGTCGGCTTCGCCCAGCGCAATCTGCACCAAAGCCAGTTGTGGCCAATAGGTGCGCTCGCGGATGAATTCGGTATCCAGCCCGATACAAGGAGGCAGGTGTTGTAAGCGCGCATGCAGCGCGTCGGGGGTGTCGATCCAGTGTGTCATCCGTGCATTATGCGGTTGCAGGCGCGTGGGGGATCACCTAACGTCACCCAGCATCCAATATCCAGCCTGCGCCGGGCAGGGTAAGGCGTTCATGGAGCATGCTTTGCGCACACGCGGTGTACTCACGTTGATGCTGTTGCTATTGGTCGGGTGCAAGCCTGCGGCCAATCCGCATGCCGTGACTGCGCAACCCCGCCAGCTGCCGACTTCCCCCCCCGCCAGGCCGGCGCAATCTGCTCAACCGCAAGGGCAGGTGCGCGTACAGGGGGACGACGCATTGGCGGTGGTGTTGAGCTGGTCGCTGCCAGAGGTAGCCATCTCCCATCCAGCAGCTGCGCGCTCTGCGGCGCGCAGGGCCTTGGCCAAGGGTGATCTGTTCGAGACTGCGCAATCGGCCATTCCTCTATTGCTGGCCCTGCAGAAGTTGCAGCCGGGCAATTTGCAGGACGCCAAGCTGTTGGAGAAATCGCGCACCGCGTTATTGTCCCAGGCATGGTCGGCATTGGCGGAAGACGAAGATCTGGCATCCCTGCGCTATGCCCAACGTCAAGCAACGGTATTGCGCAGTTTGTGGCCGGAGTATCCGCATGTGCAGGAATATCTGGCTGCAGTGGATCAGGTGGGTCAAGCGTTTGACCTTACCTTGGCGGGCGAGGCCAAACTGCGTGCAGGGGAATTGGACAGCGCCGGAGGCGCCCTCGAGAAATTCCGCAAGGCTTTGGTGCTGTGGCCGCGGCTGTTGCGTGCGCAGCGTGGACTGGGATCGGTGGAGGATGTTTTGGTTGCCAAGGCCCAGATGCTGGCGGCAGCAGGTGATTACGATGCCGCCTATGGCCTGCTGGCGCGTGCCGGCCAGGTACGGGGTAGCCCGTTGCTTGCACAAGTGGTGGGTGCGCGCATCGAAGCCGCGCGCAATGAACGGTTGCGGCGTATGCGCGATGCCGGTTTGATTGCATTGGGAACCGGTAGTGGCCTGCAGTTTGCACGTGAGCAATTGGCGGACATGCTGCGCATTGCAAAACCCGGCGATGCCGCCAGTGTGGAGTTGCGCCAACGCATTGATATGGTCAGCCGGTACGACGTATTTCAGCCCAGGCAAGTGTTTACGGATGAAATGCCTGATGCCAGCCGTGGCCCATCGATGGTGGTGGTGCCGTTTGGCGAATTTCTAATGGGGTCTGCCAATGGTGAGATCGATGCCAATGCGGATGAACAACCCCAGCACCGAGTATCGTTCGAGCGTGGATTTGCGATGGGGCGTTACGAAATCACGGTGGGGCAGTTCCGTCGCTTTGTGGAGGCCACCGGTTACGTGGCGCGCGCTACCCAGCGCGGGCATTCGATGGCCTATGACGTGCGCAGCGGCAACTTCGTGCGCGGCAGCGGCATTGACTGGCGATCCGGGTATGACGGGCAGCCGGCCGTGGATGCCATGCCAGTGGTTCACGTCACCGCGCGCGATGCCGAAGCTTATGCGGCATGGCTGAGCCAACAGACCGGCGCACACTACCGTTTGCCCAGTGAGGCGGAATTTGAATACGCGCTGCGTGCCGGGGGGCGAGGGCGTTATCCGTGGGGCAATGCATTGCCGCCAGCGGGGGTTGAAAATCTGGCAGGCGGCAAAGATGTTTCGCCCCGCGGCCGACACTGGAATAACGCATTTGCCGGATATGCCGATGGCTGGTGGGGGCCGGCACCGGTTGGGAGTTTCACGGCGAATCGGTTTGGCCTGTATGACATGGGCGGAAACGTCAGTGAATGGGTGGTCGATTGTTGGCACAAAGGCTATCGGCGTGCGCCGGCGCGCGGTGAGGCGTGGGTGAACCCGGGTTGCCGTAACCGGATGTATCGTGGTGGGGCATGGTCCAGTGCGCCAGTACAAGCGCGTTCTGCATGGCGCGTTTCGGGAGGCGTGGATATCACCAATGCACGGATCGGTTTTCGCTTGGTGCGGCAACTTTGAAATCAGGTGTTGGCAAAAGCTTGAAAAACTGACACCGCGACAGTCACATTGGCACAGAAGGAATCGGGGCATGAATCAATATCCAAGCGGGCAAAGTACGGGGCAACGCCGCGGCGGCTTGCGGCTATGGGTGTTACTGCTGTTTGCCGGTTATGCAGCGTGGTATTGGTTTTCCAACCGCAGTATTGATCCCTTGACCGGGCAAGCGGTGGTGATTGACAAGAGCATTTCACCGGAACAGGAGAAATCACTGGGCTTGCAGGCCTATCAACAAGTCTTGCAACAAGAAAAGCCTTTGCCCGCCGATGCCGAGGCTTCCAAACAAGTGCAAGCCATCGCCGAGCGTTTAATTGGAAAGATCCCGCAAGTGACCGATAGTTTGGCTGCCGAGCATCATCTGCAGGCCAGCCATATCGAAAAATCCTTTGACTGGGCGGTGACGGTATTGCAGTCGGATCAAGTCAATGCCTTCTGTTTGCCCGGCGGCAAAATTGCGGTGTACACCGGCTTGTTGCCGGTGGCGCAAAATGCCGATGCCATGGCAGTGGTGATGGGGCATGAAATCGCCCACGCGCTGTTACGCCATGGTGCGCAGCGGATGACTCGCGGCAAGCTGGAGCAACTCGGCCAAATGGCAGGTGCGGCCAGCGGGATGGATTCGGGTACCTTGCAGACGGTGATGTCGGCCTATGGCTATGGCAGCGCATTGCCGTATGCACGCAGCCAGGAGACGCAGGCGGATGAGTTGGGCCTGATGCTAGCTGCTTCCGCCTGTTTTGATCCGCAACAAGCCATTCCGCTATGGCAGCGCATGGATCAGTCCTCCGGGGGCAGGGCACCCTCGGAGTTTGCGTCCACCCACCCCAGCGCTGGCACCCGGATCCATCAGTTGGAGGCATTGATGCCCAAGGCAGAAGCCTACAAGGCAAAGTTGTGTGGGGGTGCGCAGGCTGCCAGTGGCATGCACTGAATACGTCGAACTTGAAACAGCGCGGCGGTTATTTCCACCCGGTCGTATTGCAAGGTGCCGCTGCGTAGCGGTTCAGCGCGGCTTGCGCGTCTCTTTATTGCGCACACTGCCGGGGCCGGTACCCATGCTATTGCCCAGGTTTTGCTGGAAGTCTTTCCACAGCGCCATATTGCGATCAGTCAACTGGTTCAACATCGCCCACGGGGTTTGCCCCAGCATGCCACCCATCTGCGAGCGGAACTGCTGCTGCTGTTCCAAGAATAATTGCATCGAGCGTTCCAGGTAGTTGCCCATGAAGCCCTGCAATGAATCGCCATAAAAGCGAATCAATTGGCTCAGCAGCTGGGTGGACAACATCGGCTGCCCATCCTGCTCGTGCTCGGTAATGATCTGCAACAAGACCTGACGGGTCAGGTCTTCACCGGTTTTGGCATCACGCACTTCGAAGGATTCGCCATCCACGATCAACTGGCGCACATCCTCGATGGTGATGTAGCTGGAAATTTCGGTGTCGTACAAACGACGGTTGGGGTACTTCTTGATAACGCGAATTGCAGACATTGAGCAATGACTCTAGTTGCACTATGCGCAGCATGGCGCAGTGCAGCAGCGCTTGCAACTGCTGACCGGAAACACGCTTGCCGGCGCAGCGTAAAATGGCGCATGGATACGCTTTGGAAAGAACGTTTTGGCGGTATCGACCGCCTGTATGGCAGCGGCGCGTTGGCGCGGCTGCGCGCTTGCCATGTGACGGTGGTCGGTATTGGTGGTGTGGGGTCATGGGCGGTGGAAGCGCTGGCGCGCAGCGGTGTCGGCAGGTTGACCCTGATCGATGCCGATGATTTGTGCGTGTCCAATACCAACCGGCAATTGCCGGCGTTGGATGGGCAGTTCGGGCGCGCCAAGATCGAGGCGATGGCCGAGCGTTGCCGTGCGATCAATCCGCACATCCACTTGAATTTGCACCCGCAATTTGTCACCCCGGGCAATCTGGATGCGCTGCTGGGAACGCCGGTGGATCTGGTGCTGGATGCCTGTGACAGTTTCCGCAGCAAGGTGGAGATGATTGCCTGGTGCCGTCGCCGCAAGCAGCCGATCATTGCGGTGGGCTCGGCCGGTGGGCGCAGCGATGTCACCCAGATTCGCGTGCGCGATCTGTCGCGCACCGAGCACGATGCGATGCTGTCGTTGATTCGCAAAAAACTGCGCGGCGAATTCAATTTCCCGAAAAACCATGACCGCTACTTCGGGGTGCCGGCGGTGTATTCGCTGGAAAACGTGCGCTACCCGCAGGCCGATGGCAGCGTGTGCGGCGTACGCCCGCAGTTGGGCAAGGATGAGGCGTTGAAGCTCGATTGTGGCGCGGGTTTGGGGGCAGCCACCCATGTGACGGGCGCGTTTGCATTTGCCGCAGTAGGCAAGGCGATGGAGTTGTTGTTGAAGCCGAAGCAGCCCTGATGCTATTGGAGCTCGCAGCCTCAGGCGGCGCACGCGGCCGCTTATTGCAGCGTGAGGTTGAATAAACGTTGTGCATTGGCCGTGGTCGCTGCGGCAAGCGTGTCTTGCGAGATGCCGCGCAACTTCGCCACCACGTCCAGTACCGCGACCAGATGGGCGGGTTCATTGCGCTGGCCGCGATGCGCCGATCCGGGTTGATCGGGGGCGTCGGTTTCCAGCAGCAATTGTTCCAGCGGGATGTGGGCCACCAGTTTGCGCAGGCGATTGGCGCGTTCAAATGTCACTGGCCCGCCGATGCCGAGCAGGAACCCCAGTTGGTGCAGCTGCGCGGCTTGTTCAGGGCTACCGGGGAAACTGTGGATGACGCCGCGCAGTCCGCCGGTGCGGCGAATCGCGGCAATCACCGCATCCACTGCGCGTCGTGCATGCACGATGACAGGCAAGTCAAACTCGCGCGCCAATTTGAGTTGTGCGTCGAAATAAAACAACTGCGTGTCGGCATCCAGTCCACCCACGAAAAAATCCAACCCGCATTCGCCCACTGCCACCGGGGTTTCGCGTTCAACCCAGTGGCGTAGTTCATCCAGATGTTTGCGCTGGTGCTGGTCCAGATACATCGGATGCAAGCCATAGGCAGGATGCAGGCCGGTTTGCGCAGCGCAAATGGTTTTCAGCTTGGGCCAGCCGGCGGCATCGACCGCTGGCACGATTTGGTCGGTAACACCTGCCGCACGTGCACGTGCTTGCACAGCGGCGCGATCGGCGTCGAACTCTGCGGCATCGAAATGGCAGTGGCTGTCGATCAAACGCATGGTTAGGGTAATGGTGGTGTTTCGCCAGATGGTTTTTTCCAGCGGGCCAAGAGCAGGGTTCCCAGTCCGAGCAGAATGTCGTCCCAGGGCACAAAATTCGGGATCGCGAGATCCACAACAAACAGCGCGCCAATCACAAGGAAAAGGCGAGGATGGCTGAGCTTGCCAAGCCAGCGCACCAGTGGGGCAATCAATGGATTAGGCATGAACGTGACCTGAGGGTGGGGGCAGCTCGACTTGGCACCGAATGCGACTGGATCCAATGGTAAATGTCTACGCTCGGCCGGTGGAGGGAGTACCTCACCACTGCAATCAAATGTAGGCGGGGGTGCAAGCGCTGCTAATGTGATGATCGCAGTGCGGGCAGTAGCGGTGTGATGTCGCCATCATTACGCTCGGTCGGCAGTTGCAGCAAGCGCATCAGTAGCGGGTAAACGTCCACATTGTCGAACACGGGCAATTGCACGCCATGACCGAATGCAGGGCCGGCAGCTATAAACGTGGCACGCATCTGCGGCAGGTCGGGGTCGTAGCCGTGGGAGCCACGCGTGGTGGGTGGCTGTTGCATGCGGTAGGCGTATTTCTTGGGCCACAAGGCATCCCAGCCGGCATCCATCTGGCAGATGATGGCGGGAATGCGTGGGTGGCTGCCGTAATGCCATTGCACGGGCAAGTCTTGTTTGCGCCAGCACTGGTAGTGGTCATGGCGACCTAACAACAGCTGTTCGGCGTCTGGGGTTTTGCCTTGGATCGGTGCAAAGCCAATCACCTGCCCATCGCTGACGGCTTCGGCCACGCTGGGTGGGGCCATCTGTTCCACATTGAGTGTGTGCCCCGCAGGGACGGTGTCAAAGCCATGATCGGACACAACCAGCAGGTTGGTGTTGGCAATTTGCTTGTCGTTGGCCAGCCCTTGCAGCAGTGCCGCGATGGCGGCATCCACCTCACGCCGTGCGGCATCGGCTTGCGGTGAATTTGGCCCGTGGTTATGGCTGGCATCATCCACCTGATCCAGGTACATGGTGATGAACCGTGGCCGTTGGTTTGCTGGCAGTGCCAGCCACTGCAGCACTTGCTGGACGCTGTTGATGGCGCGGGTGTTTTCGGCATAGTGGCGCCATTGCCAGGGATGCACACCGTCGATCGCCGCTTCGCTGCCCGGCCAGAACATGGTGGCGCTACGCAGCCCGGCGCGCTGCACGCTCACCCACACAGGTACGCCGCCCCACCAGTCTCCGGTTTCCACTGCGCTACGGTCGGCGGTGCGGAACTTGCCTAGTATGGAATCGGACATCGAGTTGTGAACGATGCCGTGACGATCCGGGCGTAGCCCTGTAACTAGCGCGTAATGGTTGGGAAAGGTCAGCGATGGGTACGACGGGCGCATGCCCACCGCGCGCACATTGGCATCACCCAGTGCATTCAATGTCGGCATGTTGGTGG
>NZ_CALMPC010000085.1:0-1184 GCF_937872235.1 uncultured Thermomonas sp. | reverse complement strand
GGGCAATGCCAAGTGGTGCATTTTGATACCGAGGCATTGCGCGATAACCGCGGCTGGGTGTTGGGGGGTACCGCCAACTTGCCACCAACGATGGCCGTGCGCTGGTGTGCGCCGGTGGCCGGCGATTTCAGTGCGCGGTTTTCCGCGCGCGCGCGCAGCTATCGCTATCGCATTCTCAACCGAGCGGTGCGGCCGGGCTTGCAACGCCAGTATTTGAGTTGGGAGCGCATGCCGTTGGATGCAGTCGCGATGCACGCGGCAGCGCAAGCATTGCTGGGGGAGCAGGACTTTTCCGCATTCCGCAGTGCGCAATGCCAAGCCACCCATGCGCGCCGCAATGTGCATGCAATCCAGGTACAGCGTTGTGGCGATGAAGTGTTGGTGGATGTGCAAGCCAACGCGTTCTTGCACCATATGGTGCGCAATTTCGTTGGCTCACTGTTGGTGGTTGGGCGCGGCGAACGTGCGCCGGGGTGGATTGCACAGTTGTTGGCCGGCCGCGATCGCACCGTGGCCGGCCCTACCGCGCCATCGGCAGGCCTGTTGTTCCTTGGGCCGAAATACCCCGCCGAATGCGGCCTGCCAGGCGAGGTCACGCTGTGAAGCAAGGTGCTACCCGGATCAAGCTGTGTGGCATGACCCGCAGTGAGGATGTGCAGTTGGCCGTTGCGCTGCAGGTCGATTTCATTGGCCTGATTTTTGCGGCACGCAGCCCGCGCCGAGTGACGCTGGCACAGGCCGCAGACCTGCGTGCATTGGTACCGTCGAGTACGCGGGTGGTGGCCTTGTTGATGGACAACACCCCTGCCGAAATCGAGGCCATCATCGCGCAGGTACAGCCCGATCTGCTGCAGTTCCACGGCAGCGAAGTTGCAGCCTGTTGCGCAGGGTTTGGCCTGCCGTATTTCAAGGCAATTGCAATGGGCGATGCCGTCGATCCGCTGCCCGCAATGGCGGCGTTTTCCAGCGCATCGGGCTTTGTGCTGGATGGACACGGCGCCGGCGAGCAGGGCGGCAGTGGCAAGCGCTTTGACTGGTCGCGGTTGCCGAGTGGTCAACACATGCCCATCTTGCTGGCTGGTGGGCTAACCGCCGACAACGTGGCGTCAGCGCTGCATGCGGCGCGTCCGTGGGGGGTGGATGTTGCCAGCGGTATCGAGACGGGCCCGGGGCGAAAAGACGCC
>NZ_CALMPC010000084.1:0-37205 GCF_937872235.1 uncultured Thermomonas sp. | reverse complement strand
CCAGTGATGTCGACCACATCCTTGGCGGAGTAAAAAACCTGATCGCGGCGTGTGGCCCGCTTCTGCATCATCTGCTTGATGGCGTCTTCGCGTGCTGTGGGTGACGATTCGGACAACGGGCGTCCGGTTGGGGATTTCCAAGTGACCCGAGCCTTGCGCTCGAAGGCCTCGACCTCCATCAGAAGGTAACGGATAGATCTGTTGAGGTGCCAGGCGGGCGGGCCGATTCCTTCCGAGCGCCACTTTTGCAGCGTCTTGGGTGAGAGATTCCACCTCGAGGACAACTGGTTTTCATCGAGGACCGGATACGTGATGACTGGCTCATCCGGGCCGGACACAACACCCTGTCTATCGGCATCAACCTTGGGTTTCATCACGCACCTCCGTCAGCGCGGCCTCGGCCGCTTCAAGACTGCCGTACTGCGCGATGAGTGCGAAGGCCTCGCTCAAGTAGTACCGCTTTGGTTCGGGGGCGGCGGGCGCGGGAGATTCGACAACGGGCTGCGCGTCGCATAAAGATGGCAACGGCGCTTCGTTGGACATGCCCTGGCGGATCGCCTGCTCATAGGTGACGATCTCATCCACTGGATAGCGGACAGCCTTTGAGAGCTTGATATACGGCGGGCCGCGTTCTTCGCTGCGCCAGCGTTGTAGGGTCTTGATGCTGACGTTCCACCGATGTGCAAGCTCCGTTTCGGTGAAGGCGGGTTCGGTTTGCATGGCATTTCCTTTCGTCGTTCGTGCCGGGCATTACGGCGACAAACGAGAGGAAAGCCAAGTTGCGGCCCCGAGATTCCCCGGCAGTCGTGGCAACTGCGAGTGCCAATCTGCCTCTCTGAACTTACAATCATGGGCATGTGCGGTTGCGCGAAATCCTTCCCCGGAATCGCGCGAAGGTCTCAAGGCTTCCGACCGGGGCTGAGAGCCTACTGATATGTGGGTTTGGTTTTCTGTTAAACTCCACCACCAATACACAACGCCCAACTGTTCTCAGTTGGGCGTTTTTGTTTGAAGCACCCGGTCATCATGCAGGTATTACTGGCCACTGTGCGTCAACGATCTGCCCTGCGTGGCGACTGGTCGCTACATGAAAAAACCGCGCCGTAGCGCGGTTTCATCGATATTACGGCAAGTCTGAGGAAACTAAATTGGTGCCGAAGAGAGGAATCGAACCTCCGACCTACTGATTACGAATCAGTTGCTCTACCGACTGAGCTACTTCGGCGCAGCTGGCTATGATACCGGCTGCCGGCTCAGTCTGCCAACACACGCAGTTCCTTGGGCAGGGCAAACACCATGCTCTCGGGCTCGCCGTGCAGTTCTTGCACATTGGCCGCGCCTAACGCATGCAGGCGGGCCAGCACGCCCTGCACCAGGACTTCCGGGGCGGATGCGCCTGCCGTTACACCGATGCGTACGCCGCCTGCTACCCACGCCGGGTCGATTTCGTCGGCTCCGTCGATCAGCCATGCACGTGCACCCTCGCGCTCGGCCAGCTCACGCAATCGATTGGAGTTGGACGAATTGGGGGAGCCCACCACCAACACCACCTCACAGCCATTGCGCACCAGATCGCGCACCGCGTCCTGGCGGTTCTGGGTGGCGTAGCAGATGTCGTCGTGCTTGGGGCCTTGAATATTCGGAAACTTCGCCCGCAGCGCAGCGATGATGTCGCGGGTATCGTCCACGCTGAGGGTGGTTTGCGTGGTGTAGGCGCAGTTGTCGGGTTGCTTGAGTTGCAACGTGGCTACGTCGTCACTGTCTTCCACCAGATGGATCTGGCCATCGTTGCCGCCGCGCCCCCACTGGCCCATCGTGCCTTCCACTTCCGGGTGCCCGGCATGGCCAATCAGCACCATGTCGCGGCCACGCCGATGGGTACGACTGACTTCCAAATGCACCTTGGTCACCAGTGGGCAGGTGGCGTCGAACACCTTCAAACCGCGCCGACCGGCTTCGGCGCGTACCGCTTGCGAGACGCCATGTGCGCTGAAAATCACGGTGGCGCCGTCAGGCACTTCATCGAGCTCTTCCACGAACACCGCACCGCGTGCTTTCAGATCATCAACCACGAATTTGTTGTGCACCACTTCATGCCGCACATAGATCGGCGCGCCGTAAATCTCCAGCGTCCGTTTGACGATTTCAATCGCGCGATCCACGCCGGCGCAAAAGCCGCGAGGGTTGGCAAGCATGACGGCCATAGCGTGATTATCCTTGCTTCGATGCGGGTTTGCCGCCCAGCACGCCAAACAGCGCCATGCCGATCGCGCCCCCCACTACCGCGCAATCGGCGATGTTGAATGCTGGCCAGTAATGCGTGCCCACATACCACTGTATGAAATCCACCACGTGCCCATGCGCGAAGCGGTCGATGACATTGCCCAGCGCGCCGCCGATCACCAGCGACAGCGGCAGCGCCTGCTTCCAGTCACTGCGTGGCGTGCGCGCCAGCATCCACGCCATCAAGCCACTGATGGCAAACGCCAACACTACGAAAAAATATGTCTGCCAACCACCGGCATCGGCCAGAAAACTGAACGCCGCACCGGTGTTGTAGGTGCGGTACCAGTTCCAGAAACCATCGATCACCGGTACTGCGGTGTATTCGGGCAAGTTGGCCAGCACCCACCACTTCGACCATTGGTCGAGGCCCAGAACCAGCATCGAGACCGCCAGCCAGGGAAGTGCATTGGGGCGAAGTCTGTTCATCAGAACCACTTCCGCACTTCGCCAGCGCCGTCCACATTGCTCACGCAGCGGCCACACAACAGCGGATGCGTGGCGTGTGTGCCAACGTCTTCGCGATGATGCCAGCAGCGCACGCATTTGTGCTTCTGCGTTGGCTGCACGGAAACCGCAATCGTCTTGGCATCGGCATCCGGCACCAGTGTCACATCGCCACTGATCAGCAGGAAGCGCAGCTCATCGACCAAGGGCGAGAGCCAATTCTGATCGGCCACGCTGCAATGCAGTTCGATGTCTGCCTCCAGCGCCGCACCGATCTTGCCCTCGGCACGCAGTGGCTCCAACGCCTTGGTGACATGTTCGCGCAGGTCCAGCAGGCCTTCGAAATCCTTGGCTGCCAGCGGTGCGTCTTCCGGCAGCGCGGTCAGCCCGGTGAACCATGTGGCCAGCAGCACATTGCCTTCACGCTGGCCAGGCAAATGGCCCCACAACTCGTCGGCGGTGAAGCTCAGGATCGGCGCAATCCAGCGGGTGAAGCTTTCCGCAATCAGATACATCGCGCTCTGCGCGCTGCGTCGGCCGGCTGCGTTTTCCGGCATCGTGTACAGACGATCCTTGGTGACGTCCAGATACAGCGAGCCCAAATCGACGCTGCAGAAATTCATCAGCGTTTGCACCACCAGGGCGAAATCGTAATTGGCGTACGCCGCCTCGATGGTTTGCTGCACCTGCCAGGCACGATGCACGATCCAGCGATCCAGTGCCACCATGTCTTGCGCTGCAACCAGATGCTGCGCCGGATCGAAGCCGGACAGATTGCCCAGCAAGAAGCGTGCGGTATTGCGAATGCGGCGGTAGGCGTCGGCATTGCGCTTGAGGATTTCCTGCGACAGCGACATCTCGTTGCTGTAGTCGGTGCTGGCAATCCACAGGCGCAGGATGTCCGCGCCCAGCTTGTTCATGATGTCCTGC
This sequence comes from uncultured Thermomonas sp., assembly GCF_937872235.1. NCBI lineage: Bacteria > Pseudomonadati > Pseudomonadota > Gammaproteobacteria > Lysobacterales > Lysobacteraceae > Thermomonas > uncultured Thermomonas sp. Next base: position 33,545 of record NZ_CALMPC010000084.1, on the reverse strand, counting down.
GGCTCGATCCCGTTGCCCAGTGATTTGGACATCTTGCGCCCGTGTTCATCGACGGTGAAGCCGTGGGTCAGGCATTGCCGATACGGCGCGGCCTTGTCCATCGCCACACCGGTCAGCAGCGAACTCTGGAACCAGCCACGATGCTGATCGGAGCCTTCCAAATACAAATCCGCCGGCTTGCCCAAACCGCGCGCGGCCACCACGCATTCGTGGGTGACACCGGAGTCGAACCAGACATCCAGAATGTCGGTGATCTTGTCGTAGTCCTTGGCTTCGTCGCCCAGCAACTCGGAAGTGTCCAGTGAATACCAGACATCGATACCACCCTGCTCCACCTTAGCGGCCACCTCATGCATCAGCGTGACCGTGCGCGGGTGGATGTCGCCGGTTTCGCGATGCACGAACAGGGCAATCGGCACGCCCCAGGTGCGCTGGCGCGAGATCGTCCAGTCCGGACGCCCATCCACCATGCCGGCGATGCGCGCCTGTCCCCACTCCGGGTACCACTTGACCGTTTCAATCGCGGCCAAGGCATCGCGGCGCAGGCCGGCTTGCTCCATCGAAATAAACCACTGCGGGGTGGCACGGAACGCAATCGGCGTCTTGTGCCGCCAGCAATGCGGATAGCTGTGGGTGATCTTGCTGAAAGCCAGCAGCGTGCCGTTGTCACGCAGCACCTCGACAATCGCGTCGTTGGCTTTCCACACATGCAACTGGGTCAGGTCCACATCGCCGGCGTTCGGTGTGGACGGCAGATACACGCCGCGCCCATCGACCGGATTGAGCTGCGCTGCCGTGTACTTTTCGATCAAGCCGTATTTTTGCCCCACCACGAAGTCTTCTTGGCCGTGGCCGGGGGCGGTATGCACCGCGCCGGTACCGTCTTCGGCACTGACGTGATCGCCCACCAGCACGGGGATATCGCGCTCGGCGTAGAACGGATGCGCAAACAGCAGGCCTTCAAGCTTCTCACCCAGCGCGCGGCCGTGCACTGCCTCGTCGTTCACGCCATAACGCGCCAAAGCTTTTTCCACCAACGCGCTCGCCAGCACCAGCCAGCGCGGCGTGCCGTCGGCCTTGGCCGGGCCTTCCACGAGGCTGTATTCCAGCTCCGGCCCCAACGAGATCGCCAGCGAGGCCGGCAGCGTCCACGGCGTGGTGGTCCAAATCGGGATCGCCACCTCCACACCTTCCGGCAATTCGCTGCCAAACGCGCGGCTGACTTGCTGCGGGTTGCGCGCGCTGTAGGCCACGTCCACCGCCGGCGATGTCTTGTCCTGATATTCGATCTCGGCTTCGGCCAGTGCGCTGCCGCAGTCGAAGCACCAGTACACCGGCTTCACCCCGCGCAGCAGATGGCCGTTATCCACCACCTTGGCCAGCGCGCGGATTTCATCGGCCTCGAATTTGAAGTCGAGAGTGCGGTACGGGTTGTCCCAGTCACCCAATACGCCAAGACGCTTGAAGTCCTTGCGCTGCACGTCGATCTGCGCGGTCGCGTATTCGCGGCACTTCTGCCGGAACTCGGTGGCATCGAGCTTGACGCCAACCTTGCCGAATTTCTTTTCGATGGCGATTTCGATCGGCAGCCCGTGACAATCCCAGCCGGGGATGTACGGTGCATCGAAACCGGCCAAGGTCTTCGATTTGACGATGATGTCTTTCAGGATCTTGTTGACCGCGTGGCCCAGGTGGATCGCGCCATTGGCATACGGCGGGCCGTCATGCAACACGAATTGCGGGCGGCCTTTGGCGGCGCTGCGAATTTGCGTGTACAGGCCTTCCGCTTCCCAGCGCGCCAAGGTGTCTGGCTCGCGCTTGGGCAAATCGCCACGCATCGGGAATGCGGTGTCCGGCAGCAGGATGGTGGACTTGTAGGGGTTTTCGCTCTGTTCGCTCACGCGGATGCCTGTTGGGTCGATGCGTTCGTAAGAAGGATAGCCCGTGCACGTGCTTCATCCAGACGCATCTGGGTGACGAGTGCGGGCAAGCCGGGGAATTTTTCTTCGTCGCGCAAATGCGCCACGAATTCAACGTCGATGCGACGACCATACAGATCGCCAGAAAAATCAAACAGGTGCGCTTCCAGCAATGGCTCCACGCCATCCACGGTGGGCCGCGTGCCAAAACTCGACACCGAAGGCCACGGCGTGTCCGTCACGCCATGCACCCTCGTGGCATAGATCCCGTGCAGCGCCGGAGTCTTGCCGCGAAAGCGTAAATTGGCGGTAGGAAACCCCAAGGTGCGGCCCAATTGCCGTCCACGCACCACATGTCCGCCAATGGCATACGGCCGCCCCAACAGGCGCGTGGCCTGCGCGAAGTCGCCCCCCTGCAAGGCACTGCGGATGCGCGTGCTGGACACGCGCTCGCCATCTGCAAGTACCGGTTCAATCGCCTGTGCGCTAAAGCCCAAGGCCGCGCCCATGGTTTGCAGCAGTGCCAGATCGCCGCCGCGTGCATGCCCAAAGCGAAAGCCAGGGCCCACCCACACTTCGCGTGCGTCCAAGCGCGCCACCAGCACCGTGCGCACAAACTCCTCCGCAGGCATTTGCGTCATCGCTGCATTGAAGCGCAACAGACCCACGCCATCGCAGCCCAGTGCGCGCAGGCCCTCGGCCTTGGCACGTGGCAGCATCAAGCGCGGTGGCAGTTGCGCGGCAGCGAAGAACTCACGCGGCAAGGGTTCGAAGCTGAGCCCCACTGCCGGCACACCCAACACCCGCGCACGCGCCACCGCGTGGCCCACCAGCGCACGATGCCCCAGGTGCAGGCCATCGAAAGCACCGATGCAGACCACGCATCCTTGTGGGCAAAGCGCCGGCCCGGTGGTGTCGCGGAAGAGGTGGTTCATGAGTATCGCCAAGTATAGCTGCGGTGCAGCATCCGGGGCGGCCCCGCAAGCACGTCAGTGCTCGCGGAAATCACGCGGGCGGAAGCCCAGCGCCAGCATCGCCGCGCCATACGTGGCCGCGCCACCACCCACCAACAATGCCAGCCAGCCCAACCGCTGCCATTTGCCGACTTCGGTGAAGTCCGGTGCCAGATGCAAGCCATACAGCACCGCCGCCGCCATTGCCGCATTGGCCAGCAGCGTGCGCAGCAAGAAACTTGACCAGCCAGGCTGCAAATCGAACACGTCGGCCTTGCGCAGCCAGCGCCACAGCAGCAGCAAATTGAGATAGCTCGACAGCGCGCTGGCCACGCCCAGTGCAAAATGCAGGCCCGGCACATTGGCCAAGGTCTCCATCACCCCGCCCGTCTTGGCCGATGCGGGCACCCACAGCTGATACAGCAGCGCCAACATGCCCACGTTGAACACCATATTCGCCACCATCGCCACCAACCCGGCGCGCACCGGGGTTTTGGTGTCTTGCCGTGCATAGAACGCCGGCAACACAGTTTTGACCAATGCAAATGCAGGCAAGCCAAAGCTCAAACCGAACACCGACAAGGCGGTCATGCGTGCCGCTTCGGCGGTGAATTTGCCATATTGAAAAATGGTGGACACCAGCGGCAGCGACAGCAGCATCAAGCCCAGCATGGCCGGCAGGATGATGATCATGGTCGTGCGCAGACCCCAGTCCAATGATTTCGAAAACCCGACACGGTCGGTATTGACGTGATGGCGCGACAGCGTGGGCAAAATCACCGTGCCCAATGCAATGCCGAACACGCCCAGCGGAAACTCCAGAAAGCGGTCGGCGGTGGATAGCCAACTCTGCGAGCCGTGCACCAGCATCGCCGCGATGAATGTGTCAAACAGCAGGTTGACCTGCGCCACCGACGAGCCCAACAGCGTGGGCACCATCAAGGTCACCACCCGGCGAATATCCGGGTGATGCCAGCCCCAGCGCGGCAGTACCAACAAATCCAATTGCGCCAATTGCGGCAACTGAAACAACAGTTGCAGCACGCCCGCGGCCAGAATGGCCCAGCCCATCGCCATGATCGGCGGGGTGGTGAATTTCGAGCCCCACAGCGCACCGGCGATCATGCACAGGTTGAGGATGATGGGGGTAAACGCCGGCCAGCCGAACCGCTGGAAACTATTCAGCGCACCGGCCGCCAATGCTGTCAGCGAAACAAACAGCAAAAATGGAAAGGTCAGCCGCAGCAGATCGGTAATCAACTGGTTTTGGCCCGGCGCCGGATCGGCTTGGGTAAACCCGGCGGCCAATTGCGGCGCAAAGATCATCCCCAGCGCGGTCACCAGCAGCAAGATGCCGCCCAAGGTGCCGGCGGTGCGCGCCATCAACTCGCGCAGTTCGGCGTGGCCGCGCTTTTCCTTGATTTCGGTGAATACCGGCACGAAGGCGGTGGAAAATGAACCTTCGGCAAACAAGCGACGCATGAAATTGGGAATGCGAAACGCCACCCAGAATGCATCGGTCATCCAATTGGTGCCAAAGGTAGTGTTGAACACCTGATCACGCACCAGCCCGAACACTCGGCTGAGCAGGGTCATGCCGCCAAACGAAAGCACCCCGCGGGCCATGCTGCGCGGCTTGCCGCCGCCGGCCTGTACTGGTTTGCTCACGCTTGCGCAGCCCGCCGGGCGCGCAGTCGCGGGGCTTGCTTTGGAGGTTTGTTGACCCAAGCCATTGAATCCGCCATAATTCTTAGTCTTCCCGAATCCATCGTTCGCCGGCTATTGTGCCAGCGGACGCATCCCGCCGACACCCCAGACACTTCAGGATTTCCAGTGGCCAATATCAAGTCCGCCAAAAAGCGCGCCAAGCAGACCGTGGTGCGCAACGAACGTAACGTTGCCCAGCGCTCGCAGCTGCGCACTGCCGTCAAGAAAGTCATCAAGGCGCTGGACGCCAATGACGCTACCGCCGCCACCGAAGCATTCGCCACCGCCCAGCCGCTGCTGGATCGTTTCGCTGCACGTGGCCTGATCCACAAGAACAAGGCCGCCCGTCACAAGTCGCGCCTGACCGCCCGCATCAAGGCGCTTAAAACCGCCTGATTCCGGGCCCGTTGGATTCGGTCGAAAACCCGGCGCAAGCCGGGTTTTTGTTTGGGGGTTGCTTGTACCGCAAGCCCCGTTCAAGGCGCCGAAGCTGCCGCCGCTTCCAGCGCGTCTTCACGCAACCGGTCAAAGAAGGTCTGCACCGCCAGCATGATCGGGCGGGTGCCTTCACGGCCCAGCGCTGAAACCAGGTACCACGGCTCGGTCCAGCCCAACTCGGCCACAATCGCTTCAGCAGCGGCTTTGGCTTCGTCTTCGAACATCAAGTCGGCCTTGTTCAGCACCAGCCAACGTGGTTTTTCCAGCATCGCCGGGTCGTATTTGCGCAGCTCGTTTTCAATTGCGCGCACCTGTTCGGCCGGGGAGGCTTCGATACCGCCTTCCATCGGCGCGATATCCACCAAATGCAGCAGCAGGCGGGTGCGCTGCACATGGCGCAGGAACAGGCTACCCAGCCCCGCGCCATCGGCCGCGCCTTCGATCAGGCCGGGAATATCGGCAATCACGAAACTGCGTCCCACTTCCACACTGACCACGCCCAAATTCGGGTACAGGGTGGTGAACGGGTAGTCCGCCACTTTGGGCGTGGCCGCCGACACCGCACGGATGAACGTGCTTTTGCCGGCATTGGGAAAACCCAACAGGCCCACGTCGGCCAGCAGCTTCAATTCCAGCCGCAGCACGCGGCTTTCGCCCTCGGTACCCGATGTCGCCTTGCGCGGGGTGCGGTTGACCGAGCTCTTGAAATGCATATTGCCCAGTCCGCCCACGCCGCCCTTGGCCACCAGCAGGCGCTGACCGTGCGTGGTCAGGTCACCGATGATTTCATCGGTATCGACGTTGTGCACCACCGTGCCCACCGGCACCGTGATGGTCTTGTCCTCGCCGGCCTTGCCATACATCTGGCTGCCCATGCCGTTTTCACCGCGCTGGGCCTTGAAGCGGGTTTCGTGACGAAAATCCACCAAGGTATTGAGATTTTCGTCAGCCAGCAGCCAGACATCGCCGCCAGCACCGCCATCGCCGCCATTGGGGCCGCCCAGCGGAATGAATTTCTCGCGCCGAAACGCAATGCAGCCGTTGCCGCCATTGCCGGCGGTCACCATGATTTCTGCTTCGTCTACGAGTTTCATGCCTGCCTTCTCACCACTCCCGCCTGGGCCGGAGCTTTCAGTATCTTGCTGTCATTAAAGCAAAGTTGTCAGACGCCCGCCTGCGGAGCCGCGCGTCGTAGAAACGAAAAGCCCCGCCGAAGCGGGGCTCTTCGCAACACGCCACCACCAATTATTGCGCGGCGACGATGTTGACCGTGCGACGCTTGTTCGGGCCCTTGGTGGTGAACTCCACCTTGCCATCGACCAGCGCGAACAGGGTGTGATCGCGACCGAGGCCCACGCCGGTGCCCGGGTGGAACTGGGTGCCACGCTGACGCACGATGATGTTGCCGGCTTCAATCGCCTGGCCGCCATACATCTTCACGCCCAGGTACTTCGGGTTGGAATCGCGGCCGTTACGGGTACTGCCGCCTGCCTTTTTATGTGCCATTGCTTGAATCCTCCAGGCTGACGATCAGGCGTTGATGCCGGTGATCTGAATTTCGGTGTAATGCTGACGGTGACCCATCTGCTTGCGGTGATGCTTGCGGCGACGGAACTTGACGATGCGCACCTTGTCGGCGCGGCCGTGGCCAACCACGGTAGCGGTGACAGCGGCATTCTTGATGGCATCGCCAATCTTGATACCGTCGGCATCGCCGAGCATCAACACATTGTCCAACTTGATCTCGCTGCCGGCTTCGGCTTCGAGCAATTCGACGCGGAGCGTTTCGCCCTGCATCACGCGGTATTGCTTACCGCCGGTGACTACAACTGCGTACATGGTAGGTCTCTCGATTCTGTAGTTTTTCTTGAGTAGTGCTTGGATGGTTTTGCTACGTCCTGCCGCCCAGCGGGCAGACAGGAGCGGAATTGTAAGGGATTCATCGGCTTACGGTCAACCAAGCACCTGAATGAAGCAAACCAGGCGATTTGCCCGCAAATCCCGCACTCGCTACGCTTGTCCATTGGCCTGCGCACAGCGCTGGCCGCCCCCATCGGCAGGACATACGGCAATGGCGCTGGACACAATCCGCCTACGCGGCGCACGGACGCATAACCTCAAAAATATCGATCTCGACTTGCCGCGTGACAAGTTGATCGTCATCACCGGATTGTCCGGCTCGGGCAAGTCGTCGCTGGCATTCGACACGATTTATGCCGAAGGCCAGCGTCGCTACGTGGAATCGCTGTCGGCGTATGCGCGGCAGTTTTTGAGCGTGATGGACAAGCCCGATCTGGACCATATCGAGGGCTTGAGCCCGGCAATTTCGATCGAGCAGAAATCCACCAGCCACAATCCGCGCTCGACGGTGGGCACGATCACCGAAATCCACGACTACATGCGCCTGCTGTACGCGCGCGTGGGCAGCCCGCGTTGCCCGGACCATCATTTCCCATTGGAAGCGCAGACGGTCAGCCAGATGGTGGACCAAGTGCTGGCGATGGAGTCCGATGCAACGCTGGCAAGCCAGCGCTGGATGTTGTTGGCACCGGTGGTGCGCGAACGCAAGGGCGAACACCTGCACGTGTTCGACCAGCTGCGTGCGCAAGGCTATGTGCGGGTACGGGTGAACGGTGTGCTGCACGAAATCGATGCGGTGCCGGCATTGGCACTTCGGCAGAAGCACACCATCGAAGCGGTGATCGACCGCTTCAAGCCACGTGCCGATATCCGCCAACGGCTGGCGGAGTCGTTTGAAACTGCGCTCAAATTGGGCGACGGCATGGCCATCGTGCAATCGATGGACGATGTCACGCGCGAACCACTGCTGTTTTCCTCGAAATACGCCTGCCCGGTGTGCGACTATTCGTTGCCGGAGTTGGAGCCACGCCTGTTTTCGTTCAACTCCCCGGTCGGCGCCTGCCCCGGTTGCGATGGGTTAGGTGTGGCGCAATTTTTTGACCCGGTGCGGGTGGTGGCGCACCCGGAGCTCTCGCTGGCGGCCGGTGCGATGCGCGGTTGGGATCGCCGCAACGCCTATTATTTTTCGATGATTACCTCGTTGGCCAAGCATTACCGCTTTGATGTGGATATGCCATGGCAGGAGTTGCCGGAAGCCACCCGCAACATCATTTTGCACGGTAGCGGCACTGAGGCGATCACGCTGACTTACGTCAGTGAGTCGGGCAGCAAACATCAGCGCAAGCATGCATTCGAGGGCATCGTGCCAAATCTGGAGCGCCGTTATCGCGAAACCGAAAGTGCGGCGGTGCGTGAGGAACTTTCGAAGTACATCAGCGAACGGCCCTGCACCGAGTGCGGTGGCGCACGCTTGAATCGACAAGCACGCAATGTGTTCGTGGCCGACAAGCCGCTGCCCGAAATCGCGGTATTGCCGATTGATGCCTGCCTGCGCTTTTTTGAGACATTGTCGCTGCCCGGTTGGCGCGGGGAGATCGCCGCCAAAATCGTCAAGGAAATTCGTGAACGCTTGGGGTTCCTGGTCGATGTGGGGCTGGATTACTTGAGTTTGGAACGCAAGGCGGATTCGCTATCCGGCGGCGAGGCGCAGCGCATCCGCTTGGCGTCGCAAATTGGCGCGGGCTTGGTGGGGGTGATGTATGTGCTGGACGAGCCATCCATCGGCCTGCATCAGCGCGACAACGAACGCCTGCTGGGCACACTGACGCGACTGCGTGATCTGGGCAACACGGTGATCGTGGTCGAGCACGATGAGGATGCGATCCGACTGGCCGACCACATCGTGGACATCGGCCCGGGTGCCGGCGTGCACGGCGGCGAAGTGGTGGCACAAGGCAGCCTGCAAGATGTACTGCAAGCACCGCGCTCGTTGACCGGGCAATACTTGTCGGGCAAAAAAGCCATTGCCGTGCCGGCGCTGCGTTATCCGCCCAACCGCAAACTGCTGCTCAAGCTCAAGGGTGCGCACGGCAACAATTTGCAGCACGTGGATTTGGAAATTCCAGCGGGGTTATTGACTTGCGTAACGGGTGTGTCTGGCTCGGGAAAATCCACCCTGATCAACGACACGTTGTATGCATTGGCCGCCAATGAAATCAATGGTGCCTCGCACACCCCCGCACCCTACAAGGACATCATCGGGTTGGATTTATTCGACAAGGTGGTGGATATCGACCAATCCCCGATTGGCCGCACCCCGCGCAGTAACCCCGCCACCTACACCGGCCTGTTTACGCCATTGCGCGAACTGTATGCGCAGGTGCCGGAAGCGCGCGCGCGCGGCTATTCACCGGGACGCTTTTCGTTCAATGTGCGCGGCGGTCGCTGCGAAGCTTGCCAGGGCGATGGCTTGATCAAGGTGGAAATGCACTTCTTGCCGGATGTGTATGTGCCGTGCGATGTCTGCCAAGGCAAACGCTACAACCGCGAAACATTGGAAATCCTGTACAAGGGCCACAGCATCCGCGACGTACTGGAAATGACGGTGGAGAACGCGCTGGATCTGTTCGCACCGGTGCCCAGCATCGCGCGCAAACTGGAAACGCTGATCGACGTAGGTCTGAGTTATATCAAGCTGGGGCAGAGTGCGACCACACTCTCCGGTGGCGAAGCGCAGCGCGTGAAATTGTCGAAAGAGCTCTCGCGCCGCGATACCGGGCGCACGCTGTACATCCTCGATGAACCCACCACCGGCCTGCATTTCCACGATATCGAAGCCCTGCTGGATGTACTGCATCGCCTGCGCAATGACGGCAACACGGTGGTGGTGATCGAACACAATCTGGACGTGATCAAAACCGCCGACTGGGTGGTGGATCTGGGCCCGGAAGGTGGCCATCGCGGCGGGCAAATCATCGCGCAAGGCACGCCAGAGACCGTGGCCGCCAATCCGGCCTCGCATACCGGCCGTTTCCTTGCGCCTTTGCTCGAAAAAGCACGCGCATCCTCTGCCGCAGGCAAACCCGTCAAATCGAAGAAGAAAACCAGCACATGAGCACACCCTTCCGTACTCCGATCCATTTGCGCTGGAGCGATCTGGACGCGTTCAACCACATCAACAATGCGCGTTACCTGACGTTTCTGGAACAGGCGCGCATCGAGTGGTTTGCCACCATCGGCGAAGATTGGGTGACCGACACTGCCGCGCCCGTGGTGGCCTCGGCCACCCTCCACTTCAAACGGCCCATCGAATATCCAGCCGATGTATTCGTCGAACTTTTTACCGAACGCCTGGGCACCACCAGCGTGGTGATTGGCCACCGCATCGTGGCTGCAGATGGCACACTACATTGCGATGGCAATGTAGTCGCGGTGTGGGTGGAACGCCGCAGCGGCAAGCCAACCCCGCTCCCCCCTGCAGTACGTCGAGCTTCTGAGCGTATTCAGACGGTTTGAGCTTCAAACCAGGTTGCACGTTACATTGCAGGCCGAGTTGCACAAGGAATCGCCATGTCCCTGATTGAAAGCAGCGTTCATCACAATATCCACGAACTGCGCCTGCAGCGTGCGCCCGTCAACGCGCTGAACCCGGAGCTGTGCAATGCGTTGACGCATGCAGTCCAGGCGGCAATTGAGCAAGGTGCGCAAGGCATCGTGCTGGCCGGTGGCCCCAAAGTCTTTTCTGCCGGATTGGATGTGCCGTACCTGCTTTCACTAGGCGATGATCAGGACGCACTGCTGCGCGCATGGCGGGCATTTTTCAATGCGGCACACGCACTGGCCAGCTGCTCCGTACCGGTCGTGGCCGCGATGGCTGGGCACGCGCCGGCAGGCGGCTGCGTGCTGGCGCTATGCTGCGATTACCGCATCTTGGCCGACGGCCCATACCGCATTGGCTTGAACGAAACGCAAGTGGGCCTGGTCGCCCCGGAAGGTATCCAGGCTTTACTGTCTCGCGCCGTGGGCCCCCATCGCGCCGAACGCCTACTGGTCGCCGGGGCAATGCCAGAAGCTGCCGAAGCCCTGCAGATCGGGTTGGTAGACGAGTTGACCGATATCGACAACGTGGCGGTACGCGCCCGTGCATGGCTGGAGGATTTATTGAAGCTGCCCACGATGCCAATGCGCGAAACCCGCCGCATTGCACGCGCGGCAGTGGTGGACTGCCTGCGTGATGAGCGCATCGATCTGGATCGTTTCGTGTCCGCGTGGATGGAACCGGACACACAGGCGGCGCTGCGTGCAATGTTGGCGCGGATCGGGAAATAAGCCCGACTTCAGAGCAGATCCAGCACCATCTCCGGCGGCCGGCACAGACGGACACCCTTGCCGGTAAACACAAACGGGCGATTGATCAGCTTCGGCGTGGCAACCATCGCATCCAGCAATGCGTCGTCACTCAGCACGGGATTACCCAACCCTTGTTCGGCGTATTCCGGCTCCTTGTTGCGCATGGCCTCGCGCACCGTCAACCCGGCATCGGCAATCGCTTTGCGTAATTGCGCCTGACTGGGCGGATGCCGGATGTAATCCACGATCACAGGCTCGATGCCGGCTTCACGAATGAGTTCCAATGCCCCGCGTGAATTGCTGCAAGTTGGGCGATGCCAGATTTCAACTTGAGCCATGTTCAAGCGCCCGTCGCCACCGGCCGGGTAGGATCGGTGATCCAGCCGCTCCACGATCCGGTGTACAGGCGTGCACCGCGCAACCCTGCGCGCTCCATCGCCAGCAGCGTGTGGCAGGCAGTGACACCTGAGCCGCACATGCTGACCACTTCAACGGGGTCGCGCCCGGCTAATAATTCACGGAATTCGGCAGCCAATTGCATCGGTGATTTGAATCGGCCATCTGGCCCCAAATTTTGCGCATACGGCCGATTGATCGCGCCCGGCACATGCCCGGCAACTCGATCAATGGGTTCTTCCTCACCGCGAAAGCGCACCGCTGCACGTGCATCCAGCAACATGCCGCCATCATCCAAATGCGCTTGCACGGCGTCGGCATCCAGCAAATACGTGGTATCAAACACCGCGGGATACGGGCGCACAGTCATCGGCGCACGCTGCATCGATGTGGTGGGCAAACCCAACGACACCCAGTGTGACCAACCACCATCCAGCACCGCAACCTTTTCATGGCCAAGGCTGCGCAACAAAAACCACAGCCGCGCCGCGAATGCACCATCACCGTCGTCATAGGCAATGACCTGGGTCGAAGGATCGATCCCCCATTGCGCCAATTTACTGACGAACGTCTCTACCTGCGGCCACGGGTGTCGCCCCTGCCCCTTCTGGGTCATGTCCGACAGATCGCGCTCCAGATGCGCGTACTGTGCACCTGGCAAATGCCCTTGCCGCCACGCTTGCTCTCCCAACACCGGATCCAGCAGCGAAAACCGGCAATCCAGGATCACCACGTCGGTGCGGTTCAAGGCCATCGAAAAAATATCGGCCTGCACCACGGTTGTCCATCCAGCCATCACGTTCTCCCGGTTGTTGCACTGGCCAACCGTTGCCGCAGGTTGTACAGAATCGAAGCGGTCACACCCCAAATACGCTGATGTGCATAGCGGTATTGGAACACGTGGCGCGTGCGTCCGCCCAATTGCAGTTCGATGGTATCCAGCTGAGCAGGATCCATCAGCAACTCCAGAGGCACTGCGAACACATCCGCCACCTCGTCAGGGTCCGGCTGCGGATGAAATGCCGGATCCACCCAAACCACGGTGGGCAAGATCTGAAAGCCGGTCAGTGTGAGCAGCGGATCCAGATAGCCCAGCGCCTGCGCCTGGGCTGGCAAAAGGCCCACCTCCTCCCGCGCCTCGCGCAGGGCAGCGTCGGCAGGATGCAGGTCGCCCGGCTCGATGCTGCCACCGGGGAAACTGACTTGGCCAGCATGATGTCGTAACCGATCGGTGCGACGGGTCAGCAGGACCTCTGCGCCATCCACACGCGGGATAATCCCCACCAGTACCGCTGCGGGCCTGGGCATGGCCGGCAAAGGCAGGCCGTCCAACTCAGCCAGATTCCATGCTGGCGTCTGCGGCGGTGCGGACAATGGGTGGATTGCGCCGCGCAACCTTGCCAGCAGGGTGTCGGTGGGCTTCACATGGGTTCCCGACGTGCGGCACGTTCTGGCAGCACCACATCCATGATATGCAGGCGCAGGTCGTCGTGCATCACCGACCACGCCGCAATTTCACCACCACTACGATGACAACCAATGCACAGCCCATCGTCAGCCAACGTGCATATGCCAGTGCAGGGACTCAGGACGGTGTGATAAGGCGTGCTCATTGAACCTAGTTTACTAGCGGCCAAATGCAATGCGCCGGCACGAAGCCGGCGCATTGGAACCACATCAACGCAAGCTCGTACTTATTTCACTGCGCCCAACTCGATCTGCAAAGCCACGGCCTGCTGCGCGAACTGTTCATTCTGAGCCCCACCCAAGCCCTTACCCGGCGGAATGATGACCTCGTACACGGTGCCCTGCTGCATCAGCGGCAGGGTTTCCTTCAGCGCGGCGATCGGCGCATCGGATACTTTGAATGCCGGCGGCGTCTGCACGCCACTGAGCGGCACGCCAACGGCAGCCAGGAAGCTGCGGAATGCGATCTGCACTTCACTGTTGGCGGTCGGCTTGGCGCCGGTGCCGGCCTTGGCCACACGGTACATGATGCCGCTGGGCATGGTGATCACGCCGGTCTGGGCCTTGAACTTGGTGACGAAATCAGCGGACTGCGCCTGATTGTCGGCCAGCGCCTTGCGGAAGGCTTCCTGCGCCTTGATTTCCATGCGCTTCTGGAAGCCGGAATAAGCGGTACCCAGCTGCTGCTCGGTGTAGGCCGGCTGCTTCTTGGCATAGGCATCTTGCACACCGCGCACGACGGTAGCGATGTCGATCGGCTCATCGGTATTGGCCAGTTCCTGGCCCAGTTGCCAGCCGAAGGCGTAGCTGGCATGGGTCTTGTCGACCACCGGCATTGCAGCAGCACCAGCGGCGGGCTTGGCCGCAGGCGTTGCCGCCTTGGCCGGTGCGGGTTTGGTCTGCGCCGTTGCGATGCCGGCGGTCAGGGTAAGGGCCGCCACTGTGGCAGCAAGCACGCGCAACTTCATTTACAAACCTCGTTCAAAATATGGGGCGGCAATGCCGCCCTGGGATCCGCCACAACCGATTGGCTGTGCGGTATTTGTGGCACCCCGGTCGAACCGACCCGGATTGGACACGCTAGGATAACGGCCAAGAGGCTTAACCGCCACTGAGGCCACTTTGCGACCCGGTCATGGGTGGAAAGTTCCCGGCTTCGATTTGACCACTTGGTATCCAAACGCAAATCAACTCCGCAAGAGGCCGTATGAGTCCAACAATCCTGCAAATTGACACCTGCAATGGCATTCGCACTGTCACCATCAACCGGCCCGACAAGCTCAATGCGCTCAATGCCGCCACGCTGGACGCGCTGGACGCCGCCTTCGCCGATGCCGCGGCTGACCACTCCGTGCGCGTGGTGGTGCTGACCGGCGCGGGCCCCAAGGCCTTTGTGGCCGGGGCTGACATCGCGGAAATGAACCGTTTGAGCCCGGTGCAGGGCCGCGATTTTTCCTTGCGTGGCACGCGCATGATGCGGCGGGTGGAAAAGCTGAACAAGCCGGTGATCGCGATGATCAATGGCTTTGCACTGGGTGGCGGGTTGGAGCTGGCGATGTGCTGCCATCTGCGCATCGCCGCCGATAGTGCCAAACTGGGTCAACCGGAAATCAACCTCGGCCTGATCCCCGGCTTTGGCGGTAGCCAACGCCTGCTGCGCCTGTGTGGGCGCGCCGCCACGCTGGAGCTGTGCCTGACCGGCGCGCCGATCAGCGCCGAACACGCACTGCAATTGGGCATCGTCAACCGCGTGGTGCCTGCCGCCGAGTTGGAAGCCGAAACCACCAAGCTGGCCACGCAATTGGCCAATGCCGCACCGCTGGCGCTGCGCGGGATGATCGACTGCGTGAACGTGGGCAGCGAATGCGGGATCGAGGAAGGCCTGGAGTATGAGTCGGCGCAATTCGGGCTGATGTTTGCCACCGACGATATGCGCGAAGGCACCGGCGCGTTTCTGGAAAAGCGCAAACCCGGCTTCCACGGCCGCTGATGCCTACCCCATGCCCGCATTGCTCGTGCGCAGCCGATGCCACCGCGCACCGGCTGCACCGGGCGCTGCAGGAAGAGGATTGGGATGCAGCATTGACACTCGGCTTGCTGCAGGCCACCGCCTGCCCAACCTGCACGCCCGCATGCACTGCGCGCTTGCTCGCCGCTCGCGATGCACGCCGTTTCGCGCTGGCCGCACGCGAGCGCTACCGCAGCCGTACCCTACGGCTGGCCCGGATCAAGGCCGAGCGGGACGCCGCACGCCGCCCACCGCCGGCCCCTGCGGCAACGCAAGCCGCCGTGTTGCCGTCGGCCGCGGCCGATGCACTGGCGCGGGCCTTGGCGAAAGTGAAGGCGCGCCACACATGACCGCGTCGCGCAAACCGCGAGCTGCACGTGACAGCAAGCTGTCCCCGGATCAGATCAGCGAAGTATTCACGCGCCTGCGCGATGCCAACCCGCATCCCACCACCGAACTGGAATACACCACACCCTTCGAATTGCTGGTGGCGGTGGTGCTATCCGCGCAGGCCACCGATGTGGGCGTCAACAAAGCCACGCGCAAGCTGTACCCGATCGCCAACACGCCGGCAGCGGTCTTTGCACTGGGGGAAGACGGACTGAAGGGCTACATCAATACCATTGGTCTATATAACGCCAAGGCGGCGAATGTGATTGCGCTGTGCCGGCAGTTATTGGACCTGCACGCTGGCGAAGTGCCGCGCACCCGCGACGCGCTGGAAGCCTTGCCAGGCGTGGGCCGCAAGACCGCCAATGTGGTGCTCAATACCGCGTTTGGCGAACCCACGATTGCCGTGGACACGCATATCTTTCGTGTGGCCAATCGCACCGGCCTTGCGCCGGGCAAAGACGTGCGTACAGTGGAAGACAAACTGGTGAAATTGGTGCCCGGCGAGTTTGCCCGTGATGCGCACCACTGGTTGATCTTGCACGGTCGCTACATGTGCAAAGCACGCAAACCCGATTGCCTGCACTGCCCCATCCACGACCTCTGTCGCTGGCCTGACAAGGGGCCGTCGAGCTGGGAAACCTGATCACGAAAACGGCGGGCCGAAGCCCGCCGCAATGATGCCGCAGCACGCAAACGCGCGATCAAAACCGGAATTCGCCCCACACGCCAAATTCGTCGGTCTTCAGATCCTTGCTGCGCAGCGTGTTGCGCTGGTCGGTGTGCTTGTACACCGTCGCCAATTTCACACCAGGTGCCACCGGCCACTCAACGCCGATGTTGTAGTAGCGGTCCTGC
This sequence comes from uncultured Thermomonas sp., assembly GCF_937872235.1. Lineage (NCBI taxonomy): Bacteria > Pseudomonadati > Pseudomonadota > Gammaproteobacteria > Lysobacterales > Lysobacteraceae > Thermomonas > uncultured Thermomonas sp. The sequence goes on along the minus strand of NZ_CALMPC010000084.1, from coordinate 17,199 downwards.
AAGCTTGGATCCAGTGTCTTGCTGACATCGGTGTTGTCATACCGGCCAAACAGGGTGACGCCCTTGTCGTTCAACCCCACGCTGCCCCACAACGACCAACCACTGGCCTTGTCGGATGCAACGCTGGTGACGTTGTTCCAGTTGTTGGCTTGGAAATACTCGACGCCCAAGCGGGTATTGCCGGACATGTAGGCGGCAAGGAAATCCACACGATTGGCCGTGTGCAGGGCATTCACCGTTTGCTTCTCCTTACCCAAGGTGCCGGAATACGCGCCCACGCCAATCACGGTTTGCTCGGTCGGCGCAAAGCTCAGGCGGCCTTCAAAATCCAGTCCCTTGCTGCGGCTTGGGTTCTTGTAGCCATTGCCATTGAGCGCAGCCACTGCGTACTCCACGGCGCCGCCTGCCAGCTTGCCACCGGCATGCACACCCCAGTCCGCCGAAGTGCCGAACTTCAGGCGATCAGTCAGGGTGTTTTCGATATAACGCATGCCGTAGTAGTTCTCGGCAAACGGCACCCATGGCAGATCGGCGGCACCGGCGCGCAGCACGAAGGCATCGCTGAGTTTGTATTGGATGTAGGCCTTCTTCAGATACACCTCGGTGGAGGAGATTGCCGAGGAGTACTGGAAGTCGGTAGTCAAATTCATCGACCACTGATCGTTGAACTTGTGGTCTACACCCAAATAGAAGCGCTTGATGTCGAAGGCGAAACCGGACTTGTCGGTCTTCACGCCCTTGCTGCTGTCGTTGATATTGGTCAGGTCGTAATACAAGCGGCCGCTGAGCTTGGTGTCGTTGACCAATTTCTTCAGTGAGTCGATGGTGGCTAGCGATTCATTCGCCTTGGCCTGCTCCACATTGACATCGGATTGCGCATCGCTGCGCGCCTCGAGATCTTGCGAGCGATCTTCCAGGCTCTGGATCTGAGCTTGCAGCGCGGCGATCTGCGCCTTCATTTCGGCAATGTCTTTGGCGCTGGGCGCGCTCTGTGCCGCGGCATTGAAACTCATATTGCCAGCAGCAATCAGGACAATCGCGGCGGCTAATCGGGTGGTGCGCATGGAGGTGCTCCAGTGTCAGTGAAATGGCTGTATGGTTCGGGACTGCGCGCAGGTCTTCCCCCCGTCACGCATGTCGTGTATTTCACCTGCCAACGGTTGCAGATTTATTTCCGTTTACGATTTTTTTCTGTTTTCAAGTTGCCCGCCGCCAAACAGCCACGCGCACAACCCGTGGCACCGCGCAGCCGCTCAGCGTCATGAATTTGTCATACAAGCGACGCCTGTCTGTCACGAACTCGCGCTTGAATGCACTGCGAAACGGGCAAACCCCGTCGTATCCGCACACTCAGGAGCTCTTCGTGTCCAAGTCTTTCACGTTCCGCCTCGCTGCACTCGTACTGGCAAGCGGCTTTGCCACCAGCGCATTCGCGTCCGATGTCACCGGCGCAGGCGCATCGTTTGTGTACCCGGCCATGTCCAAGTGGTCGTCTGACTACAAGGCAGCCACCGGCAAGGAAGTGAACTATCAGTCCATCGGCTCCGGCGGCGGCATCGCCCAAATCAAGGCTGGCACCGTGGATTTTGGTTCGTCCGACAAACCACTGCCGCCCGCAGAACTGGCCCGCTCCGGCTTGGGGCAATTTCCGTCGGTCATCGGCGGCATCGTGCCGGCGTTCAACCTGCCAGGCATCGCAGCCGGCACGATGAAGCTGGACCCGGATGTGCTGGCCGACATCTTCCTCGGCAAGATCACGATGTGGAACGATCCGCGCATTGCTGCCAGCAACCGGGGTTTGCCACTGCCCGCATTGAAGATCACCGTGGTGCATCGCTCTGATGGCTCCGGCACCAGCTTCAACTTCACCAACTATTTGTCCAAGGTCAGCCCGGCGTGGAAGTCTGCGGTGGGTGAAGGTACCGCGGTGAAGTGGCCGGTGGGGATCGGCGGCAAGGGTAACGAAGGCGTGTCAGCCTACGTCAAGCAGATCAAAGGCAGCATTGGTTATGTCGAACTGGCATTTGCCGTGCAAAACAAACTGCCCTACTCGCGTCTGAAGAACGCCGCCGGAAACTACGTCAACCCGAGCGATGACAGCTTTGCCGAAGCCGCTGCCAGCGCCGACTGGAAGTCGGCCAAGGATTTCTTCCTGATCGTCACCAATGCACCGGGTGCCAATGCCTGGCCGATCACCGCCACCAACTTCATGCTGGTGCACAAGAACGGCAAACCCGGCACTAAGGCCGCGGTGGAGTTCTTCCGTTGGGTGTATGCCAATGGCGATGGCGCTGCCAAGTCACTGGGCTATGTGCCGCTGCCGGAATCGCTGGTGCAGCAGATCCAGGCCTACTGGGCGCAGAACGTCAAGTAAGCAATGCGGTTTTGAACTATCAATGGCGGGCCCTCGGGTCCGCCATTTTAGTATCTGGCGAGCATCATGACGATTCTTCGAATTACGTCATCGCACTGTCATAAAAACATCGAATCATACACGCACGACGAACGCCACCTGTTGCCCATTTGCCAGGGCAGGACACGCATATTCCATGAGTGCTATCGCCACTTCCACCGCCACACTCCCCAGCCATCGCGATGCCACCGATGCCCGCCACGACCGGCGATTTCGTTGGCTGCTGACCGTCACTGCGGTATTCGTATTGGTGACCCTTGCCGGTGCGGCCTTGTCGATGCTGTGGGGCGGCCGCAGCGTGCTGGCCAGCGAGGGTCTGAATTTTTTCCTGTCCAGCGACTGGAACCCGGTTGAGAACAAATACGGCGCACTGGTGCCGATTTACGGCACCTTGGTGACCGCCTGTATCGCCATGTTGATTGCGGTGCCGGTGAGCTTTGGCATCGCCTTCTTCCTGACCGAAGTGGCACCGCGCTGGCTGCGCACGCCGGTCAGTACCGCGATTGAATTGTTGGCCGGCATTCCGTCGATCATCTACGGCATGTGGGGCTTCTTCGTGCTGATGCCGGTGATGCGTGAAAGCTTGATCCCGTGGATGGATGAACACATCGGCCCGCTGCCGGTGATCGGCGCGCTGTTTAGCGGGCCACCGATTGGCGCAGGCATGCTGACCTCGGGCCTGGTGCTGTCGATCATGGTGATTCCGTTTATCGCCTCGACCATGCGCGAGGTATTCCTGACCGTGCCCACCCGCTTGAAAGAATCGGCCTACGCATTAGGTGCCACCAAGTGGGAAGTCAGTTGGGACATCGTGCTGCCCTACACCCGCTCGGCAGTGATCGGCGGCATCTTCCTGGGCCTTGGCCGGGCACTGGGCGAAACCATGGCGGTGGCATTCGTGATTGGCAATAGCGTGAGCTTCACCACCTCACTGCTGGAACCCTCCACCACGATTGCCGCCTTGATCGCCAATGACTTTGGCGAGGCCACCGAAACCTACCGCGCCGCCTTGCTGCTGCTGGGCTTTGTGTTGTTCATGGTGACCTTCGTCGTGCTGGCACTGGCACGCCTGATGTTGTCAAACCTGGCGCGCAAGGAGGGCAACCGATGAGTACGTTTTCCGCAGCGTTGTATCAACGGCGTCGTATCATCAATGCCATTGCCATCACCCTGGCCTGCGCTGCCGCCGTGTTTGGCCTGGTCTTCCTGGGTTGGATTTTGTGGACGCTGGTTGCCAAAGGCCTCGCCCATTTGAACATGGCCTTGTTCTTGCAAGATCAACCGCCGCCGATGGAAGCCGGCGGCTTGCGCAATGCCATCGTCGGCAGTTTGTTGATGTGCGGAATGGGCGTCGCCATCGGTACCCCGATGGGGATTGCCGCAGGCACCTGGCTGGCGGAAGTGGGGGGGCATAGCCGGTTGGGTACAGCGGTGCGCTTCGTCAACGATATCTTGATGTCGGCACCGTCGATCGTGCTGGGCCTGTTCGTGTATGCCGCCTTCGTGATGAATACCGGAGGCAAGTTCTCCGCCATCGCTGGCGCGCTTTCGCTGGCGTTCATCGTGTTGCCGGTAGTGGTGCGCACTACCGACGAAATGTTGCGACTGGTGCCGGTACAAATGCGCGAAGCGGCGTTGTCGTTGGGTGTACCGCAGTGGAAAGTGACCGTACAGGTGTTGTACCGCAGCGCGCTGCCCGGCATCGTGACGGGTGTACTGCTGGCCTTGGCGCGCATTTCAGGCGAAACCGCCCCCCTGCTGTTCACTGCATTTGGCAATGAATTTTTCAGCCTGAAAATCACCGGCGCAATGAGCGCGGTACCACTGGTGATGTACAAATTCGCCGGTGCCGGCTTTGAAAATTGGGAGCAGCTGGCATGGGCCGGTGCGCTGCTGGTTACCTTGTTCGTGCTGGCCATCAGCTTGCTGGCCCGCTTCCTGCTTTTGCGCAATCGCGCCACTCATGACTGACCTGCGAACTCCTCCGATGAACACAGCCCATTTCGCCACTGCGCATGCAGTCCAGCACACTGCAGCATCGCCCCCCCCGCCGGTGAAAATTGCCGCACGCGGATTGAACTTCTGGTACGACAAGTTTCATGCGGTCAAAAACATCAACCTGGAGGTTCCGGAAAAGCACGTGACCGCGCTGATTGGCCCGTCCGGCTGCGGCAAGTCCACGTTGCTGCGCGTGTTCAACCGCATCTATGCGCTGTACCCGAAGTTGGAAGCCAAGGGCGAAGTACTCTTGGATGGCGAAAATATTCTGGCCCCTGCGTACCCGATGAACCGGCTGCGCAGCAAGGTGGGCATGGTGTTTCAAAAACCGGTGCCGTTTCCGATGACCATTTTCGAAAACGTGGCCTATGGCATTCGCCACCATGAGCGTCTGAACAAAGCCGACATGGAAGCCCGCGTGGAACTGGCACTGCGCCAAGCCGCGCTTTGGGACGAGGTGAAAGACAAGTTGAAAGACAGTGGCCTGAGCTTGTCCGGCGGCCAGCAGCAGCGTCTGTGCATTGCGCGTGCCGTGGCGCTCAAGCCCGACGTGCTGTTGCTGGATGAACCCACCTCGGCGTTGGACCCCATTTCCACCAGCCGCATCGAGCAGTTGGTAGAGGAACTCAAGCAGGAATTCACGATCATGATTGTTACCCACAACATGCAGCAGGCGGCGCGCGTGTCCGACTACACCGCCTTCATGTACATGGGCGACTTGATCGAGCATGGCGCCACCGAGCAGATCTTTTCCAACCCGGTCAAACAACAGACCGAGGATTACATCACCGGGAGGTTCGGCTAATGAACGAGCAACATCAGCATATCGTCAAGAGTCACGACGACGAACAAACCGCCTTGCGTGACACGCTGATTTACATGGGCCAGTTGGCCACCAGCCAATTGGAATCCGCACTGAATGCGCTGACCCAGCGCAATGCGGCCGCCGCGCATGAAGTGATCACCAATGACGAACGCATTGATGCACTTGAACAGCAAATCAATCATGATGCGATTCGCCTGATCCAGCGCGGCCCGCTGGCCAGCGACCTGCGCGTGATTTTGGCGGCGTTGCGGGTAGCTTCCGACATCGAGCGCATTGGCGATTACGCGGCCAATATCGCCAAACGTTCCCTGGTACTGAACCAGTCGCCGCCACTCTCCCATACCCGTGGGCTGGATGCGTTGGGGCGAATGGCGGCGCACCAATTGCGCGATGTACTGCGCGCTTATCAGCAACGCGATGGCGACGATGCGTTGCGGGTGCGCGATGCCGATGCCGAGCTGGATGCGCTGTACACCGGGCTGTTCCGTGAACTGCTCACCTACATGATGGAAGACCCGCGTGCGATCACGCCGTGCACGCATCTGCTGTTCATGGCCAAAAATCTGGAACGCATTGGCGACCACGCCACCAATATCGCCGAGAACGTGTGGTTCTTGTTGCATGGTGATACACCGCTGCCACCGCGCAATAAACGCGACGACAGTTTGAAACCCGTCGCATGACCCGTGGCGGGCCTATTGGCCGGCAGACTGCGACTTGCCGCGCAACAGGCTGAACGCAATTCCGCCCACCAGCAGTGCACCCAGCACCAGCAATGCCCACAAGGTCAGGGTTTTCCAGTCACGGGGCTTGGCAGGCGGCGTGTAGGCGGCGCTGCCTGCGCGCGGGCTGACCGGCCCCAGCGTTGCCACCGCCGGTACCCATTGCGCACCGTGACGTGCGCGCAAGGCTGCCAGCATGGGCGCTACCGCATCTTGCGTGTTCTGTGCGGCGGCGCTTCCTGCCACCAGGACATAGGGCGGCGTGCCCTGCGCCAAAAACACAATACTGGCGGGCTGATACCCTAACTTCAGAGTGGGAGCAGAGGCTGGCAGATCGCCCGATTCCAGCTGCAAGCGCCACTCGCGATCGCTGATGCTGGTATTCAGATCCAGCGGCGGCGAAGTTTGTGTGCTGGCACCATCCTGCAACTGCCATGTGCTCCAACCATAGGCGCGCGGCGTCCATGCCATTGATGCCTGCGCAGACGTGCCCGCATCCGCATCGCGGCTGAGTACAGACCAACGCACACTGGTATTGGCGGGCATCACCACATCCACGCGCTGCACCGGGAAGCGGCCATCGCTGTGATAGTCAAAGCCCCCCTTGGCCGGCGTGCCTGCGGCCACGGGCACCGGTTGCCACTGCCAATTGTTGGTGCCGGCTGCTGCGCGCCATTCACCCTGCACCGCTCGCAGCGCGATCGCCGGGCTTGCTTGCAGCGGCAGTAATCGCAAATAACGTGGCGGCGTATCCAACGCAATCCGGTTGCTGCGCAGTTCCTGCCCTTGATTGCGCAATTGCACAAGGCGCACCTGTGGATCCAGAGTGCGCCAATTGCGCAGATCATCACTGCCTTCCAGCCGATAGCCCGCATCCAACGGCTGCGCGACATCCCCCCAATCCAGCAGCAGTGCGTGCATGTGGGTGCTGTCTTTGCCCAGATCGACCAGCCACGCAGACGCGGTGACCACATCATTATTGGCCACTGCACCACTGCGCACCGACACGACCGCGCCATCGGTGGAACGCTGCACCAGCACGCTCAAATCGCTGTCTTGCGATGCGGCTGTCACCGGCAGCGTGAACCAGTGCAGTGCGACGTGCTGCGCTTGCCCGGCCGACGCATCCGGCCGTGCTTGCAGCACGCTGGCCACCGGCTTGCCGCTGGCATCCAGTACCCGCACATCGCGCAGGTCGCGCCAATACGCCGCACGATAGACCGCCGCATCCAGCGTCACCCGATACGCACCGGCATCGGGGCGCGATAACTGCAACGGCCATTGCTGCGCGTAGTCATCACCTGCGTGTGCGGCCAATGGCAGCAACAGCACCCCCAGCATCCACCGCTTCATGCTGTCTCCTCGCCTGTGTATGCGTTGTCGATATGTTCCGCATCCTGCGCTGCCGTTCGCCGTGGCGGTACCGGTGCCAGCCAGCCCACCAAAGTACACAGCAGACCGTAGGCGATAAACGCGCCGATGCCGAGCAGATCACCCAAATTGCTGCGGTCGATCAACAGCAGTTTCAGCAGCACGATGCCCATCAAAATGGCACCGGCCAACCACAAGCCCCACTGCCCACGGCGCGAACCCGAGACCCAGCCGGCCATCCCCAGCAAGCTCCAGACCACGGTCAAACTGGTTTGCGCCAAGCCCGTGCCCAGCAACGCGCCATCCCATGCAATCGCGCCCCAGTGATGCACGCCGCGCAAGGTCATCACCGTCACCAACAACAAGCCCGCCAGCGCCAGCGCCATCACCGGCTGCGACGCCAGCGGCGTGCGTGCAGACACACCATCACGCAGCCACAGCGCCAGCAACAGCAGCACCGAAAGCTGCGCCAAATCCAGCGGATTGAGCACCGCCAGCCACGGCAGCGGTGCACTTTGCCCGGCATTGAACAGCATCAGCAACCACCACAGCCCGAGTGCAATGAATACCAACAGCCGCAGCACGGATTGGAACGGTGCAAACAGCTCCGCCAAGGGTGCCGACAGCCACACGTCCCGGCGCAACGACACCAATGCCAACACCAACCAAGGCAGGGCCAGCAACATCCCCACCCAGCCATCGGCCAGCTCAAAGCGCGACCCAATGAACGACGCCAACAACGACAGCACCGTGGGCCACAACAACCACCACAGCAATTGCGCCAGCCCCGCCACCGAATCACTGCTATTGCGCAAGCACAACAGGCTGCGCAGCCCCAGTGCCGCAAACAGCGGCCACACCCATACGCCTTGGCCTGCAAATGGCTGGCCATTGCTTTGCATTTGCGCAAATGCCAATGGGAACGCCAGCCCAAGTCCGGCCAATGTGGTCAATGCCAATGCGCGTGCCGGCTGCCGGCGCTGTACTTCTGCGGCCAACCAGCCGGTAGCGCCAGCCAACAGCAAATAGGCATGCAGGCGATCCACTGTTGCCGCGAAACTGTTGATTTCATGGAGGCCATTGCCGGCCCACCACAACACGCCCCAGAGGTAGGCCAACACCGCCACCACAGCATCGCCATGCTGGCGATACAGCCATGCCGTGGCAAATCCGCCGGCGGCAATCAACAACGCGCTCATGAAGTTGGCGTTGATCACCGCGATTGCGGTATCCCCGCGGCCCAACAAACTTGGCTCCACCAACACCAGTGCCAGCGCGGCGGCCAACTGCAAACCGATCCCGGCCCAACGCGGCAGGCGACGCTGCTGGGTCAGACCCAACCACACCAAGCCGGCCCCTTCCAATGCAAACACCGAGGCCGTGGCGTGCGCAGACAACGCCAGCGGGATCGACAAGGTGGCAAAGCCCACTGCCAAGATCGCGTAGCCACGTCCCAGCAATTGCAGCTTTTCTTTATGTCGAAGCGCCCATGCCAGCGCCACATACATCACGGCCAGCCCCAAGGCACACAGTGCCAGCGGCATGCGCTCGCCCTGCAACAACCCGGCCTGTAGCGAGAACGCAATCAGCGGCGTGCCAAACAACAAACTGCCGTCGATCCGCGCACCGCCCGGCGTTTGCGCCTTGCGTGCATACAGCAAGGGCAATAGCAGATAGAACCCGAAGAACAGCAGCAGGAAAGGCTCGGTGCTGGCGAAGTGCTCCGGCTTGTATTGCAATACGCCCCATACAGTGCCGATGCCGAAGGTAAACGCAAATCCGAGCAGATTGAGAATGCGCCACGGCCGCACCCATGCAATTGCAAAAATGCCCGCATTGAGCAGTGCGTAATAACTGAACAAGCCCACATGGTTGCCACTGCCGGTGGACAGCCACAGCGGCGCAAGGAAGCCGGCCAACACCCCCAAAATGGCCAGCGTGCGCGACTCTTGCAGCACCGCCATCACCGCCAGTCCGGCAATCAGCATCACACTGATGGCAAATGCGGGCGCGGGGTCAATCAGGGCATACAACTTGACCGCAGCAAACGTCACCAGCAACAACACCCCAATCGCGCCGCCCTGCAGCGCCAGCGCAAAGCTGCGGTGGCTGTCGCGCTTGCGCCATGCAAACACCAAGGCCACCAAGGCCGCCGCACTGATGCCCGCCAAGCGCAGCTCAACCGGCATGCGCAGCCAGCCTTGGTCACTGGCATAGCGCAGCAATGCCGCCACCCCCGCAAACAGTACCAACATGCCCACCTTGACCGGCACATTGCCGGTAGTGAACCAGCCCTTGACCCGTTGGATGGCGCGTTCGATTGCGTCGGGTTCTGCTGGCTGCCGTGAGGATGGTAGAAGTGGCGGAACAAGCTGCGGCGCTTCTTCAGTCTGGGATGCTCGCGCAGGTTCAACATCAGCCGCAGCCTGGGTTGTGGCCGCGACATCAGCCAGCGGCCGCATCACGAACACCGGCGCTTGCATGGAAGCCGGCGGGGCAGCAGTCTGCGCACGATCGACTACAGCTGCAGCCAATGCGCTTGGTGCGAATGGCTGCTGTGCAACCGCCGCTTCCAACGCATCCACCCGCTGCCGCAGCCCCGCGATCTTGACCAAGGCCACCACCAACAAAATGGGCACAGCCAACACCAGCAACACCAGTAATACCGCCAGTCCTTCCATGACACCCCTTCGCCGTGCATTCACAGGCTTTGCAGCGCGTCACAATATCCGGCCTGTACAAAAACACAAAATCCAGCACTTGCCGGCTTGCACTAGCCGCAAGCACTCGCGCGCAGTAGCATCGGCAGACTGACCCGCGCTGACGCGCCAAGGAGTTGTCTATGTCGAACACCCGCACACCCATCACCCTGGCCATCAGCGCCGCCATCGCCAGTGCCGGCTTGGCCGCAGGCAGCTTGTTTTCGATGGACGCGCTGGCCCACGGTTACCTGCAAGACGCAGGCAAGACCAAGCCCGCCGCTACCGAAGGCAAATGCGGCGAAGGCAAATGCGGCGCGGCAATGATGGCCGGCAATGAGGCCAAGCCCGCCCCAGCAACCCCCATGCATACCTTTGAAGGTTTGGATACCGACAAAGACGGTCGCATTTCGCGCACTGAATTTGCCGCGGCGCATGCTGGCAAGGACGACAAGTTTGCCGGCATCGATGGCAATAGCGATGGCTTCATCAGCAAGCAGGAATTCGACGCCCACCACGCCGCCATGCAAAAGGCCATGGGCGAAGGCAAATGCGGTGGTGATGCCAAAGCGACCGGTGCCGGTGGCAAAACCGCAGGCAGCGAAGGCAAATGCGGTGAAGGCAAGTGTGGCGAGGGCAAATGCGGCGGCAGCATGTAAAGCCGCATGCACACCGCCCTGCCCCCGCGCAGCACCGGCCTTGGGCTGCGCCGCGCATTACTTGATCCACTCATCGAAGCGCCTGCGGGCGCTTTCGATTTTCTGGAATGCGCACCCGATAACTGGATTGGCGTCGGCGGCGTATTGGGCGAACAACTCACCACATTGACCGCGCGCTATCCGCTGAGTTGCCATGGACTGTCGCTGTCGCTGGGTGGCCCCGACCCGCTGGACATCGCCTTGTTGCAGCAGACCCGGCAATTTCTGGATCGGCACCACGCAGTGCTGTACAGCGAGCACCTGAGCTATTGCAGCGCAGACGGCCATTTATACGACCTGCTGCCGCTACCGTTCACCGAGGACGCCGTACACCATGTCGCTGCCCGCATCCGTACCGCGCAAGACGTGCTGGGCCGGCGCATTGCGGTGGAAAACGTGAGCTACTACGCCGCGCCGTTCCAACAACTTTCCGAAATCGACTTCATCACCGCAGTGCTGGCCGAAGCGGATTGCGATTTGCTGCTGGACGTCAACAATGTGTACGTCAATGCCATCAACCATCGCTACGATGCGCGCGCATTCATCACCGCCATGCCCAGCCAGCGCATCGTCAGCTACCACATCGCGGGGCATTTCGACGAAGCCGATGACTTGAAAATCGACACCCACGGCATGCCGGTCAAGGACGCTGTGTGGCAACTCCTCGACTTCAGCTATGCCCACCACGGCCTGCGCCCCACCGTGCTGGAACGTGATTTCAATTTCCCGCCGTTCGCGCAACTGCTGGATGAAGGGGCCCTTATCCGCAGCGCACAGGCACGCGTCGCATGAGCACGCTGCATACCCAATTGCAGGCGCTGGCTGCACACGTGCGCGACCCGGCCCATCATGCCGGACCAGTGGGTATTGAAGAGCGCCGGCTGCGCGTGTATCGCGAGCTGGTCTTCAACAATTTGCAGGGCCTGCTCGCCGGCACCTTTCCGGTGCTGTGCAAGACGTTGGGCGAACGCGAGTGGCAAACCCTGCTGCGTGATTTCCTCATCCACCATCGCAGCGAAACGCCGCTGTTCACCCGGCTGGGGCTTGAATTTGTCGCCTTCCTCGAAGCCCATGCCAACCCCGCACGCCCATGGCTGGCCGAACTTGCACATTACGAATGGGCCGAGCTTGGCCTGCAACTGTGTGATGCCACCGCGCCACCGCATGATCCGCAAGGCGACCTGCTGGAGGGCGTGCCGGTGCTCTCGCCACTGGCGTGGCCACTGGCCTACCAATGGCCGGTGCATCAGATTGGCCCGCACTACCGACCTGTCGATTTGCCAGCCGAACCCAGCGTGATCTTGCTCCATCGTCAAGCCGACGGGCGCGTGCAGTTTTCGCAACTCTCGCCGGTGCTGTATCGCCTATTGGCATTGCTGGAAGCCAATACCCACTACACCGGGCAGCAATGTTTGCGATCGCTTGCAGCCGAAATAGGCCATCCGGACTTCAACGCGTTTGTGGCCGATGTGCACCCGATGTTGGCGCGTCTGCATGCCAGCGGGGTGCTGCTGGGAACCCGCATCGGGTAACCTTTCACGATGTCCGAGCCCACACCCCCCAACCCCATCACGCCGATGGTCGAACGCTTTCGTGGCTACCTGCCGGTGGTCGTGGATGTGGAAACCGGTGGTTTTGATTGGAACAAACACGCGTTGCTGGAAATCGCCGCGGTGCCCATCGAACTGGACGAGGCCGGCAACTACATGCCCGGCGTAGTGGCGCACGCCCACATCGCGCCCGCACCCGGCACCAGCATCGACCCGAAATCATTGGAAGTGACGGGCATCAAAATTGGCCATCCATTGCGCGGTGAAGTGGACGAACGCACAGGCCTGGATGCGATCTTCGTGCCGGTGCGCGCCGCGATGAAAAAACACGCCTGCACCCGCGCCATTTTGGTCGGCCACAACGCCCACTTCGATCTCAATTTTTTGAATGCTGCGGTGGCGCGCGTTGCCCACAAGCGCAACCCGTTTCACCCGTTCAGCGTGTTTGATACCGTCACCATGGCCGGCCTGTGCTACGGCCAAACCGTGCTGGCCCGCGCAGCGATGGCCGCAGGCCTGGGCTGGGACCCCAACGAGGCGCACGGCGCGGTGTACGACACCGAACAAACCGCCAAACTGTTTTGCACGATTGCCAATGGCTGGCGCGGGCGGGATTGCAACACGCCATGAGCAAACCATGCACGGGCTCTGCTCCGAAACCAACACAACGCACACGTCGCACTAACGCGGTGGCTGCGCGCTCCGCAACTTCAGCGTGCGCATGATGCCGTAGGCGCTGATCGCCATCCATACCGCTTCCAGCACAAACACCGAGACATTGAACTTGCCCAGCAGCGACACCAATACGCCGCCGGAGCCAAACAGATTGAGCAGCTGATAGACGATGCCGGTGCCGGACAACTTGCCGGCTTGCAGCAAGAAAAACGCCACCAACACCGCCAGCGTGCCGGCGATACCCACCCAGTCGTACCACGCCAATTCTAGGGCCATCACGCGCTCCGCTGGCGTACAGCTTCAAACAGGGCCACACCGGTAGCCACCGATACATTGAGACTTTCGAAATTGCCCGGCATCGGAATCTTGACCAGTTGGTCGCAGTTGTCGCGGGTCAGGCGGCGCAAGCCGTCGCCTTCACTGCCCAGCACCAAGGCCACATTGCCCTTCAGGTCAATGGCGTAGAGCGAGGCATCGGCTTCGCCAGCCAACCCATAAATCCACACCCCGAGTTTTTGCAGTTCACGCAGGCTGCGCGAGAGATTGGTGACCGAAAAAATCGGCAGGATGTCGGCCGCACCGGCCGAGGTTTTGCGCACGGTGGCATTGACCTGCACCGCTTTGTCTTTGGGAATGATGACCGCGGTGGCACCCGCCGCCGCCGCGCTGCGCAGGCACGCGCCAAGGTTGTGCGGGTCTTGCACGCCGTCCAGCACCAGCAGCAAGGCGCGGCCTTCGGCGGCTTCGACCAACGCGGGGAGCTCATGCTCGTCCCAGGTCCTGGCCGCCGCATAGCGCGCCGCCGCGCCCTGATGGCGCACACCACCGGCCACGCCGTCCAGCGCCTGCTGGTTGACGCGCCGCACGTCGATATCCTTGCGGCGCGCTTCTTGCTCGATCTCGGTGATCCGCGGATTCTTGCCACCGGCTTCCAGCAGCACTTCGCGCACGTTCTCGGCGTCGTGCTCCAGCGCGGAAGCCACCGCGTTCAGGCCGACGATCCATTGGGTAGGTTTGCTCATCTGCGTAGTTTGCCAGCTCAATACGTCTGCTTCACGCGCTTGGCCGGTTTGCCGCGCTCCGGCATTGGCGGCAGACCACCGGTGCCCTCCTCCTCCACCAGCCGGAAGTCGATCTTGCGCTCTTCCACACTGGCTTTCAGCACCACGATGCGCACGCGGTCACCCAGCCGATATTCGCGGCCACGACGCTCCCCGGACAAGGTTTTACGCACTGCGTCGAAATGATAAAAATCGCGTGGCAGTTGGGTGACGTGCACCAAGCCATTAACCTTGGATGCATCCAATTCGATAAACAAACCAAAACTTGTCACCCCACTGATCGTGCCGTCGAATTCCTTGCCAATGTGGGTTTCCATCCACGCGGCGCGGTAGCGTTCGTCCACTTCGCGCTGCGCTTCGTCGGCACGTCGCGAGCGTTCGGAGCATTGCAGCGATAACGCGGCCATGGCGTGCGGCGAATAGGTGTACGTTTCCGGCTTGCCGCCGGCCAATGCATGCTTGATGGCGCGATGCACCAGCAGATCCGGGTAGCGGCGAATGGGCGACGTGAAATGCGCATATGCCTCCAGCGCCAGCCCGAAGTGACCGATGTTGTCCGGCGCGTACACCGCCAGCGATTGGCTGCGCAGGATCACGGTTTCCAGCAAGGCGGCATCGGGGCGTTCGCGGATTTTTTCCAGCAAGGCGCGAAAATCCTTGGGCTTGACCTTGCCCCATGGCGGCAGCCGTAATTGGAATTCCTTGAGGAATTCCTCAAGGTCGGCGTATTTGGATTCCGGTGGCTTGTCGTGGTCGCGATACGGTGCAGGGATATGCGCGTCCAACAAGAATTTGGCCGCCTGCACATTGGCCGCGATCATGCATTCTTCAATCAACTTGTGTGCATCATTGCGTTGCAGCATGCCGGCTTGCGACACCGCGCCCTTGGCATCCAGCACGAAGCGGACTTCGCTGCTCTCGAACTCGATGGCACCGCGCTTGGCACGTGCCTTGTCCAACACCTTGTACAACTGATGCAAGTGTTGGATTTGCGGCAGCAACGTGCCGATCTTGGCCAGTGCCGCGTCGTGGTCATCGGCAGGGATACCCTCGCCCACCGCATTCCACACATCGGTATAGGTCAACCGCGCATGCGAATGCATCAGTGCCGGATAGAAACTGCTTGCGGTGACACTGCCATCGCGCCCCACCTGCATATCGCAACAGAAGCACAGCCGCTCTACCGCTGGGTTCAGTGAGCAAATGCCATTGCTCAGCGTTTCCGGCAGCATCGGCACCACAAAACCGGGGAAATACACCGAGGTTGCGCGCAATTGCGCCTCGTCATCCAGCGGCGTACCCGGACGCACGTAATGCGACACATCGGCAATCGCCACGATCAGGCGGAAGCCATCGGCATTGGGTTCGCACCACACCGCATCGTCAAAATCCTTGGCATCTTCGCCGTCAATCGTCAGCAGTGGAATCCTGCGCAGATCCGCGCGCTTGAGGTTATCGGTCGCGTGCGCCGAGGGTGCTGGCGAGAGCACGGCATCCGCATCCACCGTCAACGGTACCGCCATCGCCTGCGCCAGCACCTCCGGCGAAAATTCATGCGGAATATCGTGGCCGTGGATCGCCGCTTCCACCGCCTGGCTGGCGGTGAGCTTGTCACCCAGCACCGCCAACACGCGGCCAATCGGCGGCCGGTGCGTGTCTTGCGGGGTGGTGATTTCAGCCACCACCAACTGCCCCGATTGGGCCCCGTTGCGCGCATCCTGCGGGATCATCACATTGCGCTGGATGCGTTTGTCATCCGGCACCACATAGCCAATCCCCGCTTCCTCAGCATAGCGGCCCAGCAGGCGGGTCAGGCGGCGCTCCAGCACCTCCACGATGCTGGCTTCACCACGCCCGCGTCGGTCCACGCCGGTGATGCTGACCAATACACGGTCGCCGTGGCTGACCTTGCGCATTTCAAACGGCGTCAGGAACAAATCATCGCCACCGGCCTCCGGGCGCAAGAAGCCAAACCCATCCGGGTTGGCAATCACGGTGCCGGCCAACAGATCATTGCGCGATGCCGGCACAAACCCGCCACGTCGGTTTTGCAATAACTGGCCGTCGCGCAACATGGCCTGCAAGCGCTTTTCCAGCGCGGCATAGCGGTCGTCGGCGGTCAGCGCCAGTTTGTGCGCCAATTCGTCGGCGCTCATCGGGCCGTCGTGCGCGGCCAACACCTGCAAAATCATTTCGCGGCTGGCAATCGGGTTGTCGTAGCGCTGCGCCTCGCGCTGCGCATGTGGATCAAACCGTGGCGCGGTGGGATGGGTAGCCACGCGCGGGCCTTTTTTATCCGTGCCGGGCTTGCCAGTGCGCCCCACGCCTGCCTGTGGTGATGCCGGCAGCCAGCCCGGCAATTTCCCGGATCCTTTGCGTGGCGTAGTGCCGGAGCCGCTTGCCGCGCCCTGCTTGCCGCGGCCGTTGCCGCGCTTGCCTGATGGTTTCTTCATCTTCTGATAGTACAGCCTGCGATGAACTCGATCTTTTCCATGCCAGCACAACACCCCTATTGACAGTCATGGCCGATCACTGGAAAATGCGCGGCTTCAACCGGCCCGGATGGCGGAATTGGTAGACGCACTAGCTTCAGGTGCTAGCGGGGGCAACTTCGTGGAGGTTCGAGTCCTCTTCCGGGCACCAGGTTGAATACAAAACACCCCGCCATGGCGGGGTTTTTTGTTACCCGAAATTTGCGATAACAAGCAAATAGAAGGCTCCCAGCGCTCCTGCTTCATCGTCATTGCCGATGAGGTGGCCACGGCCGAGGTGCCGCCAATACGCAAGCGACTCAGGCCAGCATCGGCACCCGCAACGCAAGCCGTCTTAGCAGATACTCGCAACGCCACCCATATACGGGCGCAACACGTCCGGCACATCGATGCTGCCGTCGGCGTTCTGGTAGTTCTCCATCACCGCGATCAATGCACGGCCCACCGCCACGCCGGAGCCATTCAAGGTATGCGCCAGTTCCGGCTTGCCGGTAGCCGGATTGCGCCAGCGCGCCTGCATGCGGCGGGCCTGGAAGTCGCCGCAGTTGGAGCAGGACGAAATTTCGCGATAGGTGTTTTGCGAGGGCAACCAGACTTCCAGGTCAAATGTCTTGGTGGCACCAAAGCCCATGTCGCCACTGCACAGCAGCATGCGGCGGTACGGCAGGCCCAGTTTCTCCAGCACAGCCTCTGC